>DATMCA010000501.1:0-19954 GCA_035559015.1 Umezawaea sp.
CTCGCCCAGCAGCGTGCCGTCCGCGTCCTCGTCGAACGGCCGGATGCGGTCACCGCGGGACAGCGCCTGCGTCTTGCTGAAGCACATGTACATGAACAGGGAGGTCTCGGTGTCGCAGCCACCGGTGATCATCATGTCCGCGCGGCCGTCGACGAGTTCCGCGATGGCCACCCGCACGGCGGACAGCGAGGCGGCGCAGGCGGCGTCGACGGTGCAGTTCATCCCGCCGAGTCCGAGCCGGTTGGCGATCCGACCCGCGGTCACGTTGGCCAGGAGGCCGGGGAAGGTGTTCTCCTCCCACGCGGGGAAGGCCGACACGTACTTGGCGGCGATGGCGTCGGCGTCCTCTTCGGACAGTCCGCAGCCGCGCACCACCTCCTTGAGCACCGGGGTGGCCAACCGCGCCGAGAGCGGGTGCGTCAGCGGGACCGTCCCGGCGATGCCCAGCACCACACCGGTGCGCGAGGCGTCGTACCAGGACGAGTCCGCCGCGCCGGTGTCGAGCAGCAGGTTCCGCGCCACCACGAGGCTCAGCGTCTGGAGCGTGCTGGTGATCTCCAGCTGGTTGGGCGGCAAGCCGAACTCGAACGGGTCGAAGGCGACGTCGGGCAGGAACGCGCCCCGTCTCGCATAGGTCTTGTCCGGTGTGGACGGATCGGGGTCGAAGTAGTCGTCGACGTTCCAGCGGCTCGCGGGCACGTCCTCGGTGCAGTCCGCGGCGTCCACGATGTTCTGCCAGTACTCGCGAAAGTCTTGCGACCGCGGGAACAGACCGGCCATGCCCACGATCGCGATCGGGTTGTCGGCCAATCTCCGCACACCGGGCTCGTCCGGGTCGTTCACCGTCGTCCTCCCTCGTCTCCGAACCTCCGACGAGCGCGCCGGAGGCACACGTCGCCCTGCAATGTGACCGTCGATCGTTGGTGCGGAACGCTTCAACCCACCCACATACCGGCGTCGACCGTCATCCCGGTCGAGATCCCCACCAGCTCCGCCATGCCGTCGGCGAAGCGGCGGTGCCCCTCGGGTCCGGGGTGGAGCCCGTCGTCCGCCCACAGGTCGGGCCCGTTCCACTCGGGGGCGCGCGCCACGTCCAGGCACAGCACGCCGTGGCGGGCGGTCAGCTCGCGCACCACCTCGTTCGCCTCGTCGAACCTGGCGCTCATCACCCTGCGGAAGGACTCGGGAAGGGCCGTGATCCGCGGTATGACCGGGTAGGTGGCGCTGAACACGGTGGTGTTCGGGCCGCCGAGGGTGCTGAAGATCAGCTCGACGTTGCGCCGGAACCGCTCCGGCTCGTAGTCGCTGATCAGGTCGTTCATCCCCACCACGACACCGATCAGCGGGGTCTTGTTCACCAGCGAGGCACCGAGTTGGCCGCTCACCACGTCCTGCGTGGTGGCCCCGAACGACCCCAGGTTGCGGCAGCGGCCACCGGCCAGGCCCAACCGCTCCGCGAGCCTGGGGATCCACCCCCTGAACCCACCGTCGGCGAGCACGTCGCCGTGCCCTTCGACGAAACTGTCGCCAAGGGCGGTAAGCCGCACCTGCGCCACGTCTCCACCTCGTCCCGTTCTCCGGGGTGCGGCGGGATCACTCCCGCCGCACCTTGATGGCTCCCGCCGGGCACATGTCGGCCGCCTCGACGACGGCCGCCGCCCGGTCGTCGGCCGGGTGCTCGTCGAGCAGCACGACCGTGCCGTCGATCTCGTTCTGGTCGAACACCTCCGGGGCGCGCAGCACGCACGTCCCCGCGCCGCAGCAGCGGTCCTCGTCGACCTGGATGGTGATCACCACGCCACCTCCAGCCGCTGAACGCCGTAGGTGACCATCATTTCCCTGGTGGGCACGCCTTCCGCCGGTGTGGCCAGGCGCAGCTCCGGGAACCTCTCCAGCAGGGCCGAATAGGCGACCTCCAGTTCGAGGCGCGCCAGGTGGTGGCCCATGCACTGGTGCACACCCCGGCCGAACGCGATGTGGCCGGAGTCCCGCCTGTCGAAGTCCAGGGCGTCGGCGTCGGGGAACCGGTCGGGATCCCGGTTCGCGGCGGGCAGCGACACCGTGACGACATCGCCCTTGGTCACCTGCCTGCCCTCGAACTCGAAGTCCTCCGCGGCGACGCGGACCGGCCCGACCTGCACGACGCTGAGGAACCGCAGCAGTTCGTCGACGGCGGGCGCCATCAGCGTCGGGTCCGCGCGCAGGGCCGCGAGCTGCTCGGGGTGCTGGAACAGGGCGAAGACGCCCAGCGCCAGCATGTTCGTCGTGGTCTCCAGACCGGCGACGAGCAGCACGAACGTGATCCCCAGCAGCTCGGGGTCCGTCAGGTCGGTGTCCGAGACCAGGCTGCCCAGCAGGTCGTCGGTGGGGGCGGCGCGCTTGGCCGCCACCAGCGCGGCGAGGGTCCCGCCGAGCCGGTTCATCGACTCGATCATCTCCTCGCCCGAGCTGGACAGGCTGAACAGCACGCTCACGTCGTGCTGGAACTGCTCGCGCTGGTCGAGCGGTAGACCGAGCAGTTCGGTGGTGACCATGGTGGGGATGGGTTTCGCGAACTCCTCCACCAGGTCCACCGGTGATCCGGCCCGCTCCATCCCGTCCAGCACACCGTCCACAATGGTCCGGATCTGGGTTTCCATCAGCCGCACCCGGCGAACGGTGAAGTGCCCGTTGAGCAGCCGCCGGTACCGGGTGTGCTGCGGCGGATCCATGTTCACGAACATGCCCGGCGGCAGCGCGTCGAGGTCCAGTTCGGTACCCGGCACCTTGACGGGTGAGAGCTTGCCCTCGGGGAGGGAGCTGAACCGCACGTCCGACAGGACGGCGCGGGCCATCTCGAAGCCGGTCACGAGCCAGCCGATCTGCCCGTACGGGTAGGTCATCCTGGTCATCGGGTCGACGGCCCGCAGGTCGGCGAACTCGGGGGGCGGGTCGAAAGGACATCCCGTGCGACGCGAGGTCGGGAAGCGCGGCGCTTCGACGTCGTCGGCGGCGGACGCCGCCTCCGAGGTGTTGGTCATTGCGGGCTCCTGTTCGATCAGACATCCGCCCTGCTGACGGAGCCTACGGACGCGGTTCACGCCAGGGGAGGCGTCGGGCCGAGGAGTGGGGGAACCCCCAGTCGGCGCCCCGCCCGTGCGGGGGCGCCGGACCACCGGGTCCGTCCTCAATGGATTCGTTCGGTCGCGGCGGGCCGGTGCCGCCGCGGGTGTGGCACGGGCGGATCACCAGGTGACGGGCAGTTCGTGCACGCCGTAGAAGACCATCTCGTGCCGGAACGGCAGCTCCTCGACCGGCACGGCCAGCGCGAGCGTCGGGAACCGCGCGAACAGGCTCTGGAAGACGATCTGGAGCTCGATGCGGGCCAACTGCTGGCCGATGCACTGGTGCGGCCCGAAGCCGAACGCCAGGTGGGCCGAGGGCCTGCGGGAGATGTCGAACCTCTCCGGGTCCTCCACCAGCGCGGGGTCGAAGTTCGCCGCCAGGCCGTGGGCCACGACCTGCTCGCCCTCCTTGACCACGACGTCGCCGATCCGCACGTCCTCCAGCGCGACGCGCTCGGCCCCCCGCTGCCCGATCGTGAGGTAGCGCAGCAACTCCTCCACGGTGTTGCCGATGAGCGAAGGGTCCGCGCGCAGCTTGGCCAGCTCGTCCGGGCGGTCGAGCAGCAGCGCCGCACCGAGGCCGATCATGCACGCCGTGGTGTCGTGCGCCGCGATCAGCAGCGTCGCGGCGGCGGTGACCAGGAACATGTCGTCGACGACGCCGTCCGGGTCGTCCATCGTGACCAGCGCCGACAGCAGGTCGTCCCCCGGCTGGGCCTTCTTGGCCTGGATGAGCTGGTAGAGCGAGCCGGTGATCCGCGCGCCCGCGGCGTAGGTCGCCTCCTGGTCGATGTCGACGCGCATCATGTCGGCCGCCGCCGACTGGAACGACTCCAGCTCCTCGACCGGGACGCCGAAGAGGCTGGAGATCACCATGGACGGCACCGGGATCGCGAACGCCTCCACGAGGTCCACCGGTTGCGGCATGGCGGCCATCGCGTCGAGGTGCGCGTCGACGATCTGCTGGATCCGCGGCGTCAGGGCCTGCATCCGCCGGACGGTGAACTCCTTGGCGAGCAGCTTGCGGTCGGTGGTGTGGTCGGGGGCGTCCTGCCACAGCAGGCTGCCCCTGCCCGGCTTCGGAGGCCCCTCCTCCAGGGAGTGCATCGAGTGCGGGACCTTCACGCTGAAGCGCGGGTCGCGCAGCAGGGTGCGCACCTCGTCGTAGCCGGTGAACAGCCACCCCTCGCGCCCGCTCTCGAACAGCGCCCTGGTGACCGGGGTCTCCTCGCGGAGCTCGGCCAGCCCGACGGGCGGCGAGAAGGGGCACTTCCGTTCAGTCGGCAGGCGCGGGACCTGAACCGATCCGGTCATCGTCGTCTCCATCCACTGTGTACTGCCCGGTCGTCCGGACGGCGGTGCGGTCCGCCGTCCGGATGCTGGTCTCAGCCGACGAGGCTGAGTTCCTCCTGCAGGGACTTCATCCCGGTGCGCGACGCGTTCACCAGCACGGCCATGTTGCCGCCGGGGTGGACGTTGTCGGCCATCATCTGGTGGACCTTGCCCACGGCCTCGAACTCCTCGCAGGCCGTCAGGCACGGGTCGAGCTGGCCCGACGCGATGAGGCTGGTCACCTCGCGGCACTCCTTGAGGCTGGCGCCGTGCGAACCCTGAAGGCGCTTCTGGCGCATCCACAGGTGCCTCAGGTCGACGTCGCCGTTGTAACCGCTGGTGCCGCCGCACAGGACGACCATGCCGAGCGTGTCGCACAGGTACATCGACGTGGGGAGCGTGTTCTCACCCGAGTGCTCCAGCACGATCTTCGGCGCGCGGCGCTCCCCGAGGATGTTCCAGATCCGCCTGCCGAACTCCTGGGCCGACCGGTTCCACGCCTTGAAGGCGTCGCGGTCGTCGACGTCGGGCAGCCTGCCCCAGTGGTCGAACTCCGAGCGGTTGATGGTGCCCGCGGCGCCGAGGCTCATGCAGTACTCGGAACGGGAGTCGTTGGAGATCACCGCGATCGGGATGCCGCCGCGCAGCTTGGCGATCTGGATCGCCATCGTGCCGAGACCGCCCGCCCCGCCCCAGATCAGCACCGGGTCACCAGGCTTGACCACGTGGGGTGCCCAGCCGGTGAGCTGCCGGTAGGCGGTGCCCGCGGTCAGCATGTAGCAGGCCGCGGCCTCCCAGGTCAGGTTCGCGGGCTTGGGGTGCAGCTGGTAGTCGTCGACGAGGGCGAACTGGGCGAACGTCCCGTAGTTGACCTCGTAGCCGTAGGCGCCCAACGACTTGGCCACCATCGGGTCGCCGCCGAGGCGCACGTCCTCCGCCGTCTCGTCCCACTGACCGGGCGAGATCACCACGTGGTCGCCGACCGAGACGTTGCGAACGCCTTCGCCGATCGCCCACACGACACCGGAGCCCTCGGAGCCGCCGACGTGGAAGTCCTCCGGCTGGCCCATCTTCTGCCGCATGCCGATCACGTCGACCGGTGTGCCGTAGGCGGCCCAGACGTTGTTGTAGTTGATGCCGGCCGCCATGATCATCACCAGCACCTGGCCGCGGCGGACCTCCGGCACGTCGATCGCCTCGATCCGGAAGGCGTCGTCGGGACGGCCGTAGCGGTCCTGCCGGATGATCGAGGCGTACATCTTCTCCGGTACCACGCCCAGCGGCGGGATCTCGCCGACCTGGTAGATGGACTTCGACATCGTGCTTCTCCAATCACGTGAGGTGGGCCGGCAGCGCGGGAACAGGCGCTGGGGGCTTTGGGGCGCAAGGCGTCCACGGCTCGGCCGTGGCGCGGGGGGATCAGCGGGGCAGGGAGGCCGGGCGATGTGCGGCGAGCCACTCGTGCAGCGCGCTCGCCGTGGCGTCGACGTGCTCCTCCATCATCGTGTAGTGGTTGCCGACGACCTCGACGACCGCGTCGACGTGCTCGGGAGGAGCGGGGCGCGTGTCGCCGTCGGCGACCACGCCCGGCAACGAGTCGGCGGCGCGGACCAGCAGGGTCGGCACGCCGAGCGCCGGTGCCTCCCACTGCTCGAAGATCCGCAGGTAGCCGCCCATCGCGGTGAGCTGGTCGCCCGCCGAGGCCATGAACTCGAACCGGTCGGCCTGCTGGTGAGCCATCAGGGACAGGAACACCGGGTTCATCGGGACGGCGCGGGTGAAGCTGTCGAGCATGGCCACCGCGACGGGCGGCATCCCGACGCTCTCCAGGTGCGCGGCCACGGCGTGGGCGATCCAGCCGCCGGACGAGTAGCCGACCAGGACCGCGTCACCCCCACCGGTGCAGCGCAGGACGGCCTCGGCGTGCGCGCGCACCAGTGCGTCCACATCGGACGGCAGCCGCTCACCGGCGGCGAAACCCGGCGCGGGCAACGCCCACACGTCCCGCTTGTCGCGGAACGCCGCGGCGAAGCGCGCGTACTGCTGCACCCCCGCCGGCGCGATGTAGGGCGCGAAGCAGATCAGCGCGGGCCGGTCGTCCCCCGCCGCGAAGCGGACGGGTTCGACCACGTTCTCCCCCACCGTCATGGTGTCGAAGGCGGGTCGGAACCGGGACGCGTCCGCCAGCATCCCCATGGCCTCCATGACCATGCCGTTCCGACCGGCGTGGCGGTACAGCGACACCATCGTGTCCTGGTGCTCCGGGCCCGTCTCCGGCATGTCCGGCACGGCGAGCATCGGCAGCAGGTGCGCGGTGAGCTTCTCCGGTGACGGGTGTTCGAACACCAGGCTCGCCGGGAGGCGGCGGCCGGTTGCCGCGGCCAGCCGGTTGCGCAGGTCGATGGCCGTCAGCGAGTCGAAACCCAGCTCCAGGAACTGCTGGCGGGGCCGGACGGTGTCGGACGAGGCGTGCCCGAGGACGACGGAGGCCTGCGCGCAGACGAACGCGAGCAGTTCGCGCTCCCGCTCCCCCGCCGGCAGGGCCGACAGCCGGGCCGCGAGCGCGGACCCCGACTCCACGTCCTCCTGGTCGACCGCGGCCGCCAGCCGCTGGACCTCCGGCAGTTCGGAGAGCAGCGGGCTGGGCCTGCCGACGGTGAACACCGGCACGAACCGCTCCCAGTCCACGGCCGCCACGACCAGCGCGGTGTCGCCGTCGGCGATCGCCGCGCCCAGGCCGCGCAACGCGAGTTCCGGAGCCATCCCGATCATGCCGCGGCGGCTGAACCGCTCGACCACGGCGGCGTCGTCGGCCATGCCGGACCCGGCCCAGCCGCCCCAGGCGACCGCGGTCGCGGTGCGGCCCAGTGCGCGGCGCCTGCCCGCCAGGGCGTCGAGGTAGGCGTTGGCCGCGGCGTAGGACGCCTGGCCTCCGCTGCCCCACACGCCCGCTCCCGAGGAGAACAGCACGAAGGCGTCCAGTTCGGTCGCGCCGAGCAGGTCGTCCAGGTGCCGGGCACCGGCGGCCTTGCCCGCCGCCGTCTCGGCGAACTCGTCGGGCTCGGCGTCCGCCAGCACGGAGGACCGCGCGGTTCCCGCGGTGTGGAAGACCGACCGGAGCGGCTGGTCGGCCGGGATCGACGCCAGCAGTCCCGCCACGGAGTCGCGGTCGGCCACGTCGCACGCGACGACCGTGGCCCGCGCGCCGAGGGCGGCCAACTCGGCCACCAGCTCGTCCGCGCCCTCGGCCGCCGGGCCGCGCCTGCTGGTCAGCAGCACGTGCTCCGCGCCGGAGGCGACCAGCCACCGCGCCAGGTGCCGAGCGATGCCACCGGTGCCGCCGGTGACGAGCGCCGTCCCGCTGGTGCGCCAGGCACCGCCGCGCGCGGGCGGGGCGTGCACCAGGCGGCAGCCGAACGCGCCTGCCGCGCGCAGGGCGATCTGGTCCTCGCCGGTGGACGCGCCGAGCAGTCCCGCCAGGTTCGCCGTCGTCCGTTCGTCCGGCTCGGCGGGCAGGTCGACCACACCGCCCCAGCGACCGGGCTGCTCCAGCGCGGCGACGCGGCCCAGCCCCCACAGGCGGTACTGGTCGGCGTCGCGCACCGGGTCCTCGTGGTCGACGGACACGGCGCCGCTCGTGGCGCACCACAGGGGCGCGTCCACGCCGACGTCGGCCAGCGCCTGGAACAGCAGCGAGGTCAGCGCGAGCCCCGTGGGCAACGCCGTCAGCTCGCGGTAGTGGCCGTCGGCGAGACCGAGCAGCGACCACACGCCCGTGATCACCGGGCCGCCGCGGTCCTCGACCGCCGCGGTGACCGCTCGCGCGATCGTCGCCCGGTCGGCGTCGGGCCCGACCTCGACCGGCAGCACGTCGACACCGTTCGCGCTCAACGTCCGGGTGGAGAACCAGCCGTCGTCGGGGCTGCCCGCGGGCACGAGCACCAGCCAGGTGCCCGGCCGGGCCGCCGGGGTCGCCTCGGCCAGCCTGCGCCAGGTGATCCGGTAGCGCAGACCGTCCACTTCGGAGTTCTCCCGGCGCTTGCGGCGCCAGGAGGACAGCACCGGCAGCACCGGGGCGAACGCCTCGACGTCCGGCACGTCGAGGGTCGTGGCGAGCGCGGCGAGGTCGTCGTTCTCGACCACCTCCCAGAAGGCCGCGTCCACCGTGTCGTCCGCGGCGGCGGTGGCGATGTCGGCCGTGTCGAGCCAGAAGCGCTGCCGCTGGAAGGGGTAGGTCGGCAGGTCGGTCGGTCGCGCGCCGGCGAGCACGTCGCCGTGCACGGCCGCCCAGTCGACGTGCACGCCGAGCACGTGCAGGTCGGCCGCCGAGAGGAGCATCCGCTCCAGGCCGCCGGAACCGCGGCGCAGCGTGGCTCCCACGACGGCGTCGACGCCAGCGTGGTCGGCGATCTCGCGCACCATCGAGGTCAGGATCGGGTGCGGGCTGATCTCCAGGAACACGTGGTGGCCCTGTTCGACCAGGCCGTGCACCGTCGGCTCGAACAGCACGGTCTGCCGCAGGTTGCGGAACCAGTACTCACCGTCGAGCTCCGCGGTGTCCAGTGCCAGCCCGGTGACCGTCGAGTGGAACGGGATCGCGCCGGAGCGCGGAGCGACGGAGGCCAGTTGGGGCCGCAGCACCTCGCGCAGCGAGTCGACCTGCGCCGAGTGCCCGGCGCCGATGGCCCCGCGCACCATGCGCACCCGAACGTCCTTCTCCTTCAGCACGGCGAACAGCTCGTTCGCCGCGTCGGTGTCACCGGACACGGTCACGGCGGTGGGGCCGTTGACGGCGGCGACGGACAGCCGCTCACCCCACGGCGCGAGCTGCCGGTGGACCTCGTCCGCGGGCAGCGAGACCGCGAGCATCGCGCCCTTGCCCTTCAACGAGAGCCACGCCTTGGCACGGGCGCACACGATGAGCGCCGCGTCGTCGAGCGTCAGCGCTCCCGCCACGTACGCGGCGGCCACCTCGCCCTGCGAGTGGCCGACCACCGCGCCGGGTTCGACACCGCAGGACCGCCACAGCGCGGCCAGCGACACCATGACGGTGAACAGCATCGGCTGGATGACGTCGGTCTCCTCCAGCTCCGGTGCGCCGGGAGCGCCGGTGAGGACGTCCAGCACGGACCAGTCGACGTGCGCGGAGAACGCGGCGTCGCAGGCACGCACCTCGTCGGCGAACACCTTCGAGGTCGCGGCCAGCTCCCGCCCCATGCCGACCCACTGCGAGCCGTAGCCGGAGAAGACGAACACCGGTTTGCCGGTCTCGCCCACGGTGCCCTGCACGACGTTCGCGGCCGGGAGGTCCCACGCCAGGGCGGTCAGCCCACCGCTGAGCGACGCGTGGTCCGCGCCGACGACGACGGCGCGGTGTTCCAGCGTCGCGCGGGTGGTCAGCAGCGCGCCCGCGACGTCGACCGGGTCGGGCGCCCCGTCGGCCTCGACCCGCGTGAGCAGGCGGCGGGCCTGGTCGCGCAGAGCAGCACCGGACTTCGCCGACAGCACCCACGCGACCGGACCGCCGAAGCGGCCCTCGGTAACGGGAACGGGATCGGGGTCGCCCTGCTCCACGATGACGTGCGCGTTGGTCCCGCTGACGCCGAACGACGAGACGGCGGCCCGGCGGGGACGCCCGGTCTCCGGCCACGGGCGCCGCTCGGTGAGCAGCCGGACCGTGTCGGCCGACCAGTCGACGTGCGACGTCGGCTCGGACACGTGGAGCGTGGCGGGCAGGACGCCGTTGCGCATGGCCATGACCATCTTGATCACCCCGCCGACACCGGCGGCCGCCTGGGCGTGGCCGATGTTCGACTTGAGCGAGCCGAGCCACAGCGGGTTGTCCGCCGACCGCTCGCTGCCGTAGGTGGCCAGCAGGGCCGCGGCCTCGATCGGGTCGCCCAGCACCGTGCCGGTGCCGTGCGCCTCGACCACGTCGACGTCCGCGCCCGACAGCCGGGCGTCGGCCAGGGCCTTGCGGATCACCTGCCGCTGGGCGGGGCCGCTGGGCGCGGTGAGGCCGTTGCTCGCGCCGTCCTGGTTGACGGCGGAACCGCGCAGCACGGCGAGCACGTGGTGCCCGTTGCGGCGCGCGTCGGAGAGCCGTTCCACCAGCACGAGCCCGACGCCCTCGGCGAACCCGGTGCCGTCGGCGGTCTCGGAGAACGCCTTGCACCGGCCGTCGGGCGCCAGGCCGCGCATCCGGCTGGACTGGGTGAACGCGCTCGGTCCCGACATCACCATGACCCCGCCCGCCAGTGCCAGCGAGCACTCGCCGCGGCGCAGCGCGGTGGCGGCCAGGTGCAGCGCCACCAGGGACGCCGAGCAGGCGGTGTCGACCGTGAGCGCGGGGCCGCGCAGGCCGAAGGTGTAGGCGAGCCTGCCGGAGATGACGCTGGCCGCGTTGCCGGTGGCGAGGTAGCCCTCGACACCGTCCGGCAGGTCCAGCGGACGCCCGGCGTAGTCCTGGTAGCCGGAGCCGACGAACACGCCGGTGTCGCTGCCCTGGACCGAACTCGGGTCGAACCCGGCGCGTTCGAACGCCTCCCACGTGGTCTCCAGCAGCAGGCGCTGCTGCGGGTCCATCGCGAGCGCCTCGCGCGGGGAGATCCCGAAGAAGGCGGGGTCGAACTCGTCGGCGTCGTGCAGGAAGCCACCGCGCTTGGTGTAGGTGGTGCCGGGGTTGAGCGGGTCCGGGTCGTAGAGCGCCTCGACGTCCCACCCGCGGTTGCCGGGGAACTCGGTGCTCGCGTCGGTCGAGGTGGCGACGAGCTGCCACAGGTCCTCGGGCGAGCGAACGCCTCCGGGGTAGCGGCAGGCCATGCCGATGATCGCGATCGGGTCGTCGTCGACGGACGCGGTCGTGACCGGGGCGTGCTCGTCGGTGTCGCCGCCGAGCAGTTCGGCCAGCAGGTGCTCGGCGAGCCGCGTCGCGGTGGGGTGGTCGAACACCAGGGTGCTGGGCAGGGCCAGTCCGGTGGCGGTGATCAGCGCGTTGCGCAGCTCAACCGCCGTGAGGGAGTCGATCCCGAGCTGCCCGAAGGCGCGGTCGGGTTCGACGGCCGCCACCGTGCGGTGTCCCAGGACGGCGGCGGCGTGCGTGCGGACGAGGTCGACCAGCAGGGGTGCCCGTTCGTCCTCGGGGAGCGCGGCCAGGCGCGCGGCCAGTTCGGAGCCGGACCGCCCGGAGTCGGGCGACTCGGGGGCCGTCTCGGCCAGCTCGGTGAACAGCGGCGCGGGGCGCGCGGCGGTGAAGGGCGCGAGGAACCTCGGCCAGTCGACGTCCGCCACGACCACGGCCGTGACGTCGTCATCGAGCGCCCGCTGGAGCGCCTGGAGCGCGAGGTCCGGTGCCAGCACGGACAGGCCGCGGGCCCGCAGCCGTTCCTCGTCGTCGCCGTCGGCGACCATGCCCGCCCCGCCCCACGGTCCCCACGCCACGGCGGTGCCGCGCAGGCCACGCGTGCGGCGGTCGGCCGCGAGGGCGTCGAGGAAGGCGTTGCCCGCCGAGTAGGCACCCTGGCCACCGCCGCCCCACACGCCCGAGATCGACGAGAACAGCACGAAGGCGTCCAGGTCGCGGTCGCCGAGCAGGTCGTCGAGGTGCCGCGCGCCGTCCACCTTGGCGCGCAGCGCCGCCGCGAACCGGTCGGGGTCGGTGTCGGTGAGCACCTCGGCGTCGGCCACTCCGGCGGCGTGGAACACCGCGGTCAACGGGCCGTGCTCGTCGGCGACGGCGAGCAGCCGGGCGACGTCCTCCCGCCGGGCGACGTCACAGGCGACCACGCTGACGGTCGCGCCGGACTCGACCAGTTCGGCGCGCAACTCCGCCGCGCCGGGGGCGTCCTCGCCGCGCCGGCCGGCCAGCACGACGTGCCGGGCACCGGACCGGGCGAGCCGGCGCGCCACGTGGCCGCCGAGCGCTCCCGTGCCGCCGGTGACCACGACGGTGCCCGTCGGGGTCCACGGGCGGGAACCGATCGCGCGGGGTGCGCGGCTGACCCGGCGGGCGAGGACCACACCGTCGCGCACGGCGACCTGGTCCTCGCCCGAGGCGCCACCGAGCAGGCCCGCGAGCAGGTCGAACGCGGTCGTGTCCGCGCCGTCGGCCGGGAGGTCGACCAGACCGCCCCAGCGACGCGGCTGCTCCAGCGCCACGACCCGGCCGAGGCCCCACAGCAGGGCCCGCTCCGGGTCCTGCCGGGTGTCGGTCCCGCCGGTGGTGACCGCGCCGCGCGTCACGCACCACAGCGGCGCGTCGGTCCCGGCGTCGCCGAGGGCTTGGACGAGGACGAGGGTCCTGGTGACGTCAGCCCCGTGCACACCGAGGAGGGACAGCACGCCCGCCACGGGTCCGGGCTGTTCGGCGACGCGACGCGCCAGCCCGTCCCGGTCGAGGTCGCCGACGACGAGCGGGACGACCTCGACCCCCCGGTCGGCCAGGGCACGCGCACAGGCCGCCGCGGTGGCCTCGTCGGCGTCGGTGTCGACGGCGATCAGCCAGGTGCCGGCGGGCGACGTGGTGCGCACGTCGTCGACGCGGCGCCAGGTGACCTCGTAGCGCCAGTCGTCGACCGCGCTCTCCTCGCGCCTGCGCCGGCGCCACCGCGACAGCGCGGGCAGCACCGCGTCCAGGGTGTCCTCGGAGTCGATGCCGAGTTCGGCGGCGAGGGATTCGAGGTCCTCGCGGTCCACGGTGTCCCAGAACGCGGCCTCGACGGGGTCGGCGGCCGTGGGGCGCGCCGGGACGTCCATCCAGTACCGCTCGCGCTGGAAGGCGTAGGTGGGCAGGTCGACGTGGCGGGCGCCGGGAAAGAACGACGACCAGTCGACGCCGACGCCGGAGACGTGCAGCGCGGCGAGGGCGGACGCGGCGGCGGCCGGTTCGGACCCGGTGCCCCGCAGCAGCGGCACGGCGGTGATCCCGTCGGGCAGGCAGGCGCTGGCCAACGCGGTCAGGACGCCGCCGGGCCCGATCTCCAGGAACCGCGTCGCACCACGGGAATCCAGCTCCGCGACCTGGTCGGCGAAGCGCACCGCGTCACGGACGTGCCCGACCCAGTAACCGGGGTCCGCGACGTCCGACAGCATCGGGATCGACGGCTCGTTGAACTCCAGACCACCGACCACGACGGCGAGTTCGTCGAGCATCGGCTCCATCAGGGGCGAGTGGAACGCGTGGCTCACCTTCAGCCTCGACGTCTTGCGGCCCTGGTCGGAGAACACCCGTGCGACGGCGAGCACGCCGGTCTCGATGCCGGACACCACCACCGATCGCGGACCGTTCACCGCCGCGATCGACACACCGTCGGGCAGGTGCGGGAGGACTTCGTCCTCGGTGGCCTCGACCGCCACCATCGCGCCGCCGGAGGGCAACGCCTCCATCAGGCTCGCACGGGCCGACACCAGGGCGCACGCGTCGGTCAACGACAGCACACCGGCCACGTGGGTGGCCGCGACCTCGCCGACCGAGTGGCCGACCAGCACGTCGGGGCGGACACCCCACGACTCCACCAACCGGAACATCGCCACCTGGAGGGCGAACAGCGCGGGCTGGGCGAACCCGGTCCGCTCCAACAGGTCCGACTCGGCGTCGAACGCCACCTCGCGCAGGTCCGAGCCCAACTCCGCGCAGACCTCGTCGAACGCCGCGGCGAACACCGGGAACGCCTCGTACAGCTCCCGGCCCACACCCGCCCGCTGAGAACCCTGACCGGAGAACAGGAACGCCACCGGACCGTCGGGCCGGGCGACGCCCGTCACCACGTCGGGCGAGGGCGTTCCGGAGCCGAGCGCGGCCAGCGCCGCGGCCAACTGGTCGGCGTCCGCGCCGAGCACGACCGCCCGGTGCTCCATCGGCGTGCGCCCCGTGGCCAGTGCGGAACCGGTGTCCGCCAACGGCTCGGTCCAGGTGCTCCCGGCCGCGCGAAGCCGTTCGGCCTGGGCCCGGAGCGCCTCGGCGCTCCGCGCGCCCAGCACCCACGGCACCACCGGGGGCTCGTCACCCACCTCGGTCGCGGGCAGCTCAGCGTCGGGGGCCTGCTCGATGATGGTGTGCGCGTTGGTGCCGCTCACGCCGAAGGACGACACGGCGGCCCGCCGGGGCTGACCGGTCTCGGGCCACGGCGTGTTGTCGGTGATCAGCCGCACGTCGCCGGCGGACCAGTCGACGTGCGGGGACGGCTCGTCGGCGTGCAGGGTGCGCGGCAGCACGCCGTGGCGCATCGCCATGACCATCTTGATGATCCCGCCGACACCGGCGGCGGCCTGGGCGTGACCGATGTTCGACTTCAGGGAACCCAGCAGCAGCGGGCGTTCCCGCTCCTGCCCGTAGGCGGCCAGCAGCGCCTGCGCCTCGATGGGGTCGCCCAGCGACGTTCCGGTGCCGTGCCCCTCGACCGCGTCGATCTGCGCCGGTGAGAGTCCGGCACTGGTCAGCGCCTGCTGGATCACGCGCTGCTGCGCGGGCCCGTTCGGCGCGGTGAGGCCGTTCGACGCGCCGTCCTGGTTCACCGCGCTGCCGCGCACGACGGCCAGCACCCGGTGACCGTTGCGGACGGCGTCCGACAGCCGCTCCACGAGCAGCATCCCGACGCCCTCGCCCCAGCCGGTGCCGTCGGCGTCCGCGCCGAACGCCTTGCACCGGCCGTCGACCGAGAGGCCGCGCTGGCGGCTGAACTCCACGAACGCCGTGGGGCTGGACATGACCATCACGCCGCCCGCGAGGGCGATCGACGACTCGCCGGACCGCAGGGACTGCGCGGCCAGGTGCAGGGCGACCAGGGACGAGGAGCACGCCGTGTCCACCGTGACCGCCGGGCCTTCCAGCCCGAACGTGTAGGACAGCCTTCCGGAGATCACGCTCGCCGCGTTGCCCGTGCCGAGGTAGCCGTCGGAGTCGCCGGAGGCGCTGAAGATCCGGGTGGCGTAGTCCTGGTAGCCGGAGCCGACGAACACGCCGCTCCTGGTGCCGCGCAACGACTCCGGGTCGATGCCAGCGTGCTCGAACACCTCCCAGGTCGTTTCCAGCAGCAGCCGCTGCTGCGGGTCCATCGCCAGCGCCTCGCGCGGCGAGATCCCGAAGAAGCCCGCGTCGAAGTCCGCCGCGTCGTAGAGGAACCCGCCGGAGCGCGTGTAGGACTTGCCCTGCTTGTCGGGGTCCGGGTCGTAGAGGGACTCGACGTCCCAGCCCCGGTCCGCGGGGAAGTCGCCGATGGCGTCGCGGCCGGACAGCACGAGGTCCCACAGGTCTTCCGGCGACCGCACGTCGCCGGGGAACCGGCAGCTCATGCCGATGATGGCGATCGGCTCCTGGTCCTTCTCCTCCGCCTCACGCAGCCGGGTCCGCACTTGACGCAGGTCCGCGGTCACCCTCTTGAGGTATTCGAGGAGCTTCTCTTCGTTGGGGTTCGTCATGGTCACTTCCCGCCTACCTTCTCGGTTTCTGCGGTGGAGGAGTTCACGACACGTCCAGTTCCCGGTCGACGAGGTCGAAGATGTCGTCGACCGTCGCCGTTTCCAGCAGGCCGTCCGAGGCGTCGGTCGCCTCGCCGTTGAGTTGGCTGAGCAAGGTCTGCAACCGGGTCCTGATCCGGGTGCGGACCGCGTCGTCCGCGCTCGCCGTGGTGATCGCGACCTCGACGCGGTCGAGGTCGCCGAACACCGACGTGGCGGTGGTGGAGCCGTCCGGCACCAGTTCGGTGAGCAGGTGCCGGGCCAGGACGTCCGGCGTGGGGTGGTCGAAGACCAGCGTGGACGGCAGTCGCAGGCCGGTCGCGGAGTTGAGGCTGTTGCGCAGTTCGATCGCGGTCAGCGAGTCGAACCCGAGTTCGCGGAACGCGCGGCCCGGTTCGACCTGGTCCGGGCTGCCGTGGCCGAGCACCGCGGCCACGTTCGCCCGCACCAGGTCCAGCAGCACCGGTCGGCGCCCCGAGGGGGGCAGGTCGGACAGCGTCGCCCTCAACGCCTCGTGGACGCCGTCGGAGCCTTCCGGCCCCGCCTCGCCGGTGTCCAGGGCGGCGCGGACCTCGTCCAGGTCGGCGTGCAGCCTGCTGGGCCTGCCGAGCGTGAACGGGGTGATGAACCGCGCCCAGTCGACATCGGCCACGACGAGGTCCGTCGCGTCCTCGTCCAACGCCCGCTGGAGCGCCACGAGCGCGAGCACGGGGTCCAGTGTGGACAGACCGCGCAGCCGCAGCCTCTCCTCGTCTCCGGTGTCGGCGACCATGCCGCCACCCGCCCACGGGCCCCACGCGACGGCGGTCGCGACCGCGCCGCGCGCCCTGCGGTTCAGCGCGAGCGCGTCGAGGAAGGCGTTGCCCGCGGAGTAGGCGGCCTGCCCGCCTCCGCCCCACACGCCGGAGATCGACGAGAAGACGACGAACGCGTCGAGTTCCCGGTCTCCCAGCAGTTCGTCCAGGTGCAGCGCCCCGCCAACCTTGGCCGCGAGAGCGGCGGCCACCTCGGCGGGTGTGGTGTCGGCGAGCATCGCCGCGTCGCCGACGCCCGCGGCGTGTACGACGGCGGTGATCCGGTCGTGCTCGTCGATCGCGGACAGCACCGCCGCGACCTCGGACCTCCGGCCGACGTCGCAGGCGGCGATCGTGACCCGAGCGCCCGCCTCTTCCAGTTCGGCCCGCAGGAGCGCGGCGCCGGGTGCCTGTTCGCCGCGCCGGCTGGTCAGCACCAGGTGTTCGGCACCGGTGCGGGCCAGCCAGCGCGCCACGTGGGCGCCGAGGCCACCCGTGCCGCCGGTCACCAGGACCGTTCCGCGTGGCCGCCACGACCGCACGGGCAGGTGCGGAGCGCTCAGCCGCGTCAGCCTGCGTGCGACGACCCCGGAGGCGCGGATGGCGACCTGGTCCTCCCCCGTCCCGCCGGTGAGGACGGAGGCGAGTCCGGCGAGCGAGCGCTCGTCCAGCGGTTCGGGCAGGTCGACCAGACCGCCCCAGCGCGCCGCGTGTTCCAGTGCGGCCGCGCGCCCCATGCCCCACACCAGGGCGTGCAGGGGGTCGAGCAGGGGGTCGGCGGCGTCGGTCGACACCGCGGAGCGGGTGGCGCACCAGAGCGGGGCGGTGACCTCGGCGTCGCCGAGCGCCTGCACCAGCAGGAGGGTCGGGACGACCGCGTCGGCCGGCCGTCGGGCACCGGTCGTCCGTGCGACGGCGAGCAGCGACAGCACCCCGGTGGCGTCGACGCCGGCGAGCCGTTCCGCGAGGGATTCGCGGTCGTCGTCCGGGCGCAGAGCGATCACCTGCGGGGTGGCGCCGTGTTCGACCAGGGCGCGCAGGCAGTTGTCGACGGGTTCGTCGGTGACTGTGTCCTCGGGGACGACCACCAGCCAGACCCCGGTGAGTTCGGGAGCGGGCAGGGTGGTCAGCGGCCGCCAGGTCACCGAGTAGCGCCAGCCGTCCACGGCCGACTGCTCCCTGCGCAGCCTGCGCCACGCCGTGAGGCGGGGCAGGACGTCGCTGAACCGGTCGTCGCCGTGCACGTCGAGCGCGGTGGCGAGCGACCCGAGGTCCCCGCGTTCCACGGTGTCCCAGAACTCGGCCTCGACGGGGTCCGCCGACGGCGCGTCCGGGGCCTGCGGGACCTCGACCCAGTAGCGTTTGCGCTGGAAGGCGTAGGTGGGCAGGTCGACCCGGCGACCGGCGGGGAAGAACGGCGACCAGTCCACCGGCACGCCGTTCGTGTGCAGTTGGGCGAGCGCGGTGGTGATCGCGTCGACCTCCGGTCGATCCGCCCGCAGGGACGGAACCGCCAGGATCTCGTTGTCCGGCAGGCAACCACTCGCCAACGCCGTGAGGACTCCACCAGGCCCGATCTCCAGGAAGCGGGTCACACCACGCTCATCGAGTTCCGCGACCTGGTCGGCGAAGCGCACCGCGTCCCGCACGTGCCGGACCCAGTACTCCGGGCTGGACACGTCCGAGAGCATCGAGATCGACGGCTCCGAGAACTCCAGGCCGTTCACCACGGCGGCGAACTCGTCGAGCATCGGCTCCATCAGAGGCGAGTGGAACGCGTGGCTGACCTTCAACCGGGACGTCTTGCGCCCCAGTCCCTTGAAGACCTTCGCCACCGCCAGAACAGCGGACTTCGCACCCGAGACGACCACCGACCGCGGACCGTTCACCGCGGCCACCGACACCTTGGCCGTCAGATGCGGGACCACCTCATCCTCAGTGGCCTCCACCGCCACCATCGCACCACCGGAAGGCAGAGCCTCCATCAACCGTGCCCGCGCCGCGACGAGCGCGCACGCATCGGTCAACGACAGCACACCGGCGATGTGGGCGGCAGCGATCTCACCGACCGAATGCCCGACCAGCACGTCAGGGCGGACACCCCAGGACTGCAACAGTCGGAACAGGGCAACCTGCACGACGAACAGCACGGGCTGGGCGAAACCGGTCCGTTCCAGCAGTTCCGACTCGGCGTCGAACGCCACCTCGCGCAACGGTCGGTCCAGCAACAGGTCCAGGTGCACGCACACCTCGTCGAACGCGGCGGCGAACACCGGGAACGCCTCGTACAACTCCCGACCAACGCCCGCACGCTGCGAACCCTGACCGGAGAACAGGAACGCCACCGGCCCCGTGCCCGTCTCGCCCCGCACGACGCGGGGTGAGACCTGACCCGAAGCGAGAGCGGCGAGGCCCGCGCTCAGCTCGTCGTGGTCGTCACCGAGCACCACGGCGCGGTGCCGCAGTGCCGCACGACCCGAGGCGAGGGAGAACGCCACGTCGACCGGTTCGTGGTCGGCGACGGCAGCCAGGAGTTGTTCGGCGTACTCGCGGAGGCTGTCGGCGCTCGTCGCGGACAGCACCCAGGGCGCGGCCGGTGCGACGCGGTCCCGCTCCGGTGTTCCGGCGTCCGCCGGGGGCTCCTCGATGATGGTGTGGGCATTGGTGCCGCTCACGCCGAAAGACGAGATACCCGCGCGACGAGGACGGTCTTCCGACGACCACTCCCGCTGCTCGGTCAACAACTCCACCGCACCAGCGGACCAGTCGACGTGCGGCGACGGCTCATCCACGTGCAGGGTGCGGGGCAGCACGCCGTGGCGCATCGCCATGACCATCTTGATGATCCCGCCAACACCCGATGCCGCCTGAGCGTGACCGATGTTCGACTTCAACGACCCCAACCACAACGGCCGATCGCGGTCCTGGCCGTAGGTCGCCAGCAGTGCCTGGGCCTCGATCGGGTCACCAAGAGTCGTCCCCGTACCGTGCGCCTCAACCGCATCCACGTCCGAAGTGGACAGACCAGCGCTGGCCAACGCCTGCCGGATCACCCGCTGCTGCGCAGGACCGTTGGGCGCAGTCAATCCGTTCGACGCGCCGTCCTGGTTCACCGCCGAACCCCGCACCACGGCGAGAACCTCATGACCGTTGCGGCGAGCGTCCGACAAGCGTTCCACCAGCAGGACGCCGACACCTTCCGACCAACCCGTGCCGTCGGCCGACGACGAGAACGCCTTGCACCGGCCGTCCGGCGCCAGACCACGCTGA
>DATMCA010000502.1:0-2179 GCA_035559015.1 Umezawaea sp.
CTGGAAGGAGGTGACAACATGAAGATGGAGGAGGTGTTCGAGGGCTTCGACGCCGACCGGCAGGCCCGCTACGAGGAGGAACTCGTCGAGCGGTTCGGTGACGGTGCCAGGGAGCACATCGCCGAGAGCAGGTCGAAGATGAAGACCTGGGACAAGGCCGCCGCCGACCGGTTCATGGCGGAGTGGCGGGAGATCGCCTCGGCGTTCGCGGCGCTGTTCGACGCGGGGGTGGCGGTCGACGCGCCCGAGGCGCTGGAGGTGACCGACCGCCACTACCGCTGGATCTGCCTCAGCTGGACGCCCAACCAGGAGTCCTACGCGGGACTCGGCAGGCTGTACGTCGACGCGCCCGACTTCAAGTCGCAGTTCGACGCGCACGGCGAGGGGTTCGCCGAGTACGTCCGCGACGCCATGGGGGCGTACGCGCTGGCACGGCTGTAGGACGTCACCGGGAGCTGCAGATCCCGGTGATCAGCCCAGGCCGAAGGCCTTGAGGGCCTCGGTGTTGAACGCTTCGAGGTCGTCCGGCGTGCGGCTGGTGACCAGCGTCCAGCCGTTCATCACGCAGACCTGCACCTCCAGGTCCTCCCAGGAGCCGCCCGCGTTGCGGATGTCGGTCTTGAGGCTCGCGAACGAGGTCAGCATCTTGCCGCGCACGACGTCCGCCTCGACCAGCAGCCACGGCCCGTGGCAGATGGCGGCGACGGGCTTGCCCGCGGCCACGTGCTCCTGCACGATCCGCACGGCCTCCGGCTGGAGGCGCAGCAGATCGGCGTTGGCCACGCCGCCGGGGAGCACCAGGCCGTCGTAGTCGCTGTCCACGGCGTCGGCGAACGCCACGTCCACGTCGAACGTGTCGGCGGGCGTGAGGTGGTTGTACCCCTGGACCGTGCCGAGCTTCGGGCCGAGCAGCCGCGGCACGCCGCCCGCCTTCTCGACCTGCTGCCACGGGTCGGTGAGCTCGACCTGCTCGATGCCCTCGTCGGCCACCAGGAAAGCGATCTTCTTCTGTTCAGCCATGCCCTCCGGTTACCCGAACGACCTGGCCTCACACACCGATGAAGTCGACCAGCAGCTTCCGCAGCTCGCGCCGGTGCGCGACGAGCGGGGTGCGGGACGGGAACACCTCGACCACGCCGTTCGGGAACGCGGCGGCGGTGGCCTTCGCGACCGCCTCGGGGTGCAGCGGGTCGTCGGTCGCGGCCACGACCAGCACCGGGGTCGTCACGCGGGCCAGCACGCCGGGATCGGCGACGCTCACCTGACCGGGCAGCGCCGCGACGGCCGTGCTGAGCCGCCGGAACGCCGCCGCGCGGGCCTGGAGGTAGTCGCCCGCCTCGACCCCGTCGGGCAGTTCGACCGCGTTGACCAGGTCGTCCACGGTCTGCCGGGGACGGGGCTGGTCGAGGGTCGCGGGCAGCAGGAGGGCCACCCGGTCGAACGCGTCCGGCCTGGCGGCGAGCAGTGCGACGAGCGCGCCCGCGCCGAGCGAGACGCCCACGGCGCGCGTGGCGCCGACCTCGCGGGCGACGGCCCACAGGTCCTGGGCGATCCGCGAGTAGGTCCAGTAGCCGTCCGGCGCGTCGGCGGCGCCGCTGTGCGACGGGAGCGTCACGACGACGCGGGTTCCGGGCAGGCCGGAGGCGGGGATGCGGGCTTCACCAGCGGTGGCGCCGAGCCCGTGGACGATCAGCGTGGTCGGCTCGCCACTGCCGAACGCCTGCCAGCGCAGACCGCTGGGCAGTGGGTTCACCAGCGGGGACCGCGCTGGATCTCGATCAGCTTCGGCCGGACGTCCACGACGTAGACCATCACCGCGACGACACCGGCCAGCCAGAACATCCCGCCGGGGCTGCTGAGCTGGAAGACCATCAGCACGAACGCGCCACCGCCCGTGATGCCGAGCCACGCGGGCTTGGTCAACCTCTCGGCGGCGGTGAAGGCGTCGGCGCGCTGCGTCACGGCGTGCGCGAACGCGTACACGCCCAGGACAAGCGCGGCCCACCCCACGGCGTAGAGGACCCAGGCATCCAGGTACAGGGGGTTGAACGGTGGCACCCTCGAGAACAACACGGTCCCAGAGTACGTGCTATATCAAGGCCGCTGCTTCGCAGACGGCGGCTCAGCCGCCAGGGGTCGGGCGCTGGGTGTCCACGTCCTGCCTGGTGGTGCTGCCGCT
>DATMCA010000503.1:0-4097 GCA_035559015.1 Umezawaea sp.
GTCGATCCGCCACTGACCGGTGAGGGGCGCCTCCAAGCGGACGGCGGGGTCGGGGAGGTCCACGCCGACCACGACGACGACCCCTCGGGGCAGGACGACCACCGCGTCCACCGCCTTGGGGCTGCCGGGGGGCTGGACGCCCAGCAGGGCGACGCCGCCCAACACGGCGTCCCCGACGCCCCATGTGCTCAGCGCCGCGCGCACGTCGGCACCGACCTCGGTCGGAACGCTCCCCAGCCTGATCAACCGCACGAGATCACCCAGTTCCACACGGTCGGACACGGTAGCCCCGCAGGGGGGTGAGGGGCAGGCAGGCTCACGGCTGTCACGGTCCGTGATGGTCATCACGGATTCCACCCGACCGGTCGCGGAGCGGAGACCCTTGGGGCACAAGCACTGCGGTGCGTGGCGGCCACCGGTGGCGTTCACCGTGGTCCTCGCCGGATGATCACGTGAAGATCACGCGTTGATCTCGGGTTTTGGTCGGACTGTTCATTATTTGGGCCGTCTGCACGCACTTTAGGGTCGAAAGTCCTGTATCTGCCCCACCTGGGTGATGATCGCACTGGTTCTTCTGGCGGACAGCACCGGCAGCAGGCAGAATGGCCGCAGCGGGAATTCACTTGATCGTCCGTTTCGACAGGTCGTAGGGGAAGACGTCCCTCGTCGAGTAGCGGAGGTCAGCTGTGAGCACCCGTGGCAGCACCAGTGGCGTGGTCTACGTCCACTCGTCGCCGTCTGCGGTCTGTCCGCACGTCGAGTGGGCTATCTCGGGCACCCTCGGTGAGCGAGTGGACCTCAGGTGGGCGGCGCAGCCCGCGGCGCCAGGTCAGTTGCGCGCCGAATGCGCTTGGACCGGCGATGCCGGGACGGGCGGAAGACTCGTGTCCGCGTTGCGGGCGTGGCCGATGCTCCGATTCGAGGTGACGGAGGATCCGAGCGACGGCGTGGACGGCGAGCGTTTTTGCTTTGCCCCCGTGCTAGGCCTGTGGCATGCGCGGACCAGTGCCAACGGCGACATCGTGGTGTCCGAGGACCAGCTCCGCGCGCTCGCCTTGCGCGCTCGTGGTGGCGAGTCCTTCGCGCACGGCGTCGACGAACTGCTCGGCGCCGCGTGGGACGACGCGCTGGAGCCGTTCCGCCGCGCCGGAGACGGTGCGCCGGTCACCTGGCTGCACCGCGTCGGCTGATGATCGTGACGAACGAGAACCCCCGTGGAACCCGCGGGGGTTCTCGTCGTTGGACGATCGTGAAGAATTTATGAGCCCAACTCGGAATTAGCGCCGCTAATACGAAGGTCGGACGCTTTCGGCCGGTAGCCAAGCCTGCATCAGTTCCGCGTAGGCGGGCGAGGAACGCACGAGTTCGGCGTGGTCGCCGAGCAGCGGCGGACCGCCGTCCATCACCAGGACCCGCTTGGCGCGCAACGCCGACGACAACCGGTGGGCGATCACCACGAGGATTCCGCCGCGCTCCGCGAACGCCCGTTCCACCTTCGCCTCGGCGGCCGGGTCCAGGTGCGAGGTGGCCTCGTCCAGGATCACCAGCGAAGCCGGGCACGCGTAGACCCTCGCCACCGCGAGTAGTTGCGCCTCACCCGCGGACAGGCCCGCGCCGGCGTGGCCGAGCGCGGCGTCCAGCCCGCCGATCCGCGCCACCAGGGCCGAAGCGTCCACGGCGTCGACCGCAGCGAGCAGTTCCGCGTCCGACGCGTCCGGTGTGAACAGCGCGAGGTTCTCCCGCAACGTCCCGGTGAACAGGTAGGTCTCCTGCGGGATCAGCGCGATCCGCTGGTGCCGCACCGCGGGCCGCACCAGGTGCACCGGGACGCCACCGAGCGTCACGGTGCCCGCCCGCGGCGGCATCAGCCCGGTCAGCAGACCGGCCACAGTGGACTTCCCGATCCCGCTGGGCCCCACCACCGCCAGGTGGTCGCCGGGCTCCAGGTCCAGGTCCAGGTCCCGCACGACCGGCTCGGCGTGCTCGCCCCAGCCGAACGTCAGCCCGCGCACCGCCACCGCCTGCCCGGCGGGCAACTCGTCACCGGCGGGCGGCGCGGGTGCGGGAGCGGCCTCGGACAGCCTGCGCAGCGCGACCATCAACCGCAGCACCACCGTGCTCGTCGTGTCGGCCAGCCGCCGCAGCGCGGGCTGCACGCTCGTGCTCAGGTACACCACGGCGCCGAGCACCGCACCCGCCGTGAGCTGCCCGGACGCGACCTTCGCCGGAGCGGCCACCACGAGCAGCGCCAACGGCGCGAACCCGCCGACCGCGATCACCAGCCCGCGCAGGGCGTTCGCCCACGCCACCCGCACCGCCACCTCGGCCTGCCGGTCGATCTTCCCGCCTACCTCGTCGTTCGCCTCCCGCGTGGCGTCGCACGCGGCGACGTCGCGGATGCCGACGAGCACCGTGCCCGCCACCTCCGCGCTGTTCTCGTCGGCCATCACCTGGTCCCGCTGCCTGCGCGCGAGCGAAGGCAGCAGGAGCGCGAACAGCACCAGCGCGATCACGACCGGCGACACCACCAGCCAAGCCAGGTCGGCCACCGTCGTCACCAGGCCGACCAGCGCCGCCGTCGTGGTGACCAGTAGCGCGCGGGCCTGCACCAGCACGCCCGCCGTCGCGTCCCGCACCACCTCGACGTGCCGGGTGATCCGCGCGACCGCGCTGGCGTCGGGCTGCCGCCGGTGGGACGTGCCGTCGTGCAGCACGCCGCGCACCACGACCCGGACCAGCGCGTCCCGCATCGGCTCGATCACCGCGCCGAGGTGCTGGAACACCTGCCGCAGGCCGAACCCGCCGAGCACCGCCACCACGGCGAACACCAGCAGCCAGCCCACGCCGATCAGCGGCTGACCGGCCGCGAAGCCGCGGTCCACCGCCAGCGCCACCAGCCGCCCCGACAGGAACGCGGGCACGCCCTCCAGGACCGACCAGCCGAGCAGGACCAGCACGCCCCGACGCTGGCCCGCCAGAGCGCCGAAGTACAGCCGCATCACGTCCACGGGAGGTCGCCTCCGGCACCACTGGGGTCAGGGATTGGGACCAGTAACCCTTCGATCAACAGTCGAACGCCCGAGGCCGTCACCGGACACCGCCGCGGGGGCGGATGGCACGTCGGTCGCGGCCCTGGCGCGGTGTGCCCGCGCGAGCCCGCAACCCCTGGAGCAGCAGTCGGACGTCGGGCCAGTGGGCCGCCCCGACGGTCGGCCGGTCTTCGACGGCAGGTGGTTCGAGCGCGTCCATCAAGCGTCTCCTCCGGTGAACACGGCCCGGTAGCCCGGATCCAGCCACAGCGCTTCGTGCGATCCGGTCGCGCGGACCCGGCCGTCCACCAGCCATACGACGAGGTCGGCCCGGCGGGCGGTCGCGGCGCGGTGGGTGACCACGACCTTCGTCCGGCCCGGCAGGGCGGCCTCGATCGCCTTGTCCACGGTCGCCTCGGTGACCATGTCCAGGCTGGCCGTCGCGTCGTCGAGCACCAGCACGTCCGGGTCGCGGGCCAGCGCCCGCGCCAGCCCGAGGCGCTGGGCCTCGCCGCCGGACAGCGGTGTGTCGGCCATGGGGGTGTCGTAGCCGTCGGGCAGCCGCACGACCACGTCGTGCACCTGCGCGGCGACGCACGCCGCGCGCACCCGGCGCTTGCCCGCGTCGGCCCCGTAGCGGATGGCGTCGCCGACGGTCGCGCCCAGCAGCGCGGGCCGCTCGAACGCGTACCCGACCGTCCCGTCGCGACGGACCTCACCCGAGTCCGGTGTGGACAGTCCGCCGATGACGGACGCCAGCGCGGACTTCCCCGCGCCGGACCGGCCGACGACGGCGGTGAACGTGCCCGCGGGGATCCGCAGGTGCACGTCGTGCAGGGCTCCGTCGAGCGACACGTCGTGCAGTTCGAGGTCACCGGGGGTCGCGGGCGCGCCGGGGGCGTCACGGCGCGGCAGCGGGGTGTCGAGGACCTCGACCAGCCTGGTCGCGCTGGCGCGGGTGCGGGCGAACGTCGTCAGCATCGGCAGCTGGCCGACGATCCCCATGCCCAGCGCCACGTACCCCAGCGTCGCCAGCAGGTCGCCGATCGTCAGCCGACCGGCGACGAC
>DATMCA010000504.1:0-3970 GCA_035559015.1 Umezawaea sp.
TCGACCGCGACGAGCACCCCCGCTCGATGCAGCTCTACGGCGTCGACCCGGTGACCATGGGTCGGGCCGTGAAGATAATCGTGGACGAGGGCCTCGCGGACCACGTCGACATGAACTTCGGCTGCCCCGTGCCCAAGGTGACGCGCAAGGGCGGTGGGGCGGCGCTGCCGTACAAGCGGCGGCTGTTCGGGGAGATCGTGCAGGCGGCGGTGAAGGCCGCCGAGCCCGCCGGGATCCCGGTGACGGTGAAGTTCCGGATCGGGATCACCGACGAGCACCTGACCTATCTGGACGCCGGGCGGATCGCGGAGGCCGAGGGGGCGAAGTCGGTGGCGCTGCACGCGCGCACGGCGGCCCAGCGGTACTCCGGGCAAGCGGACTGGTCGGCGATCGCGCGGCTGAAGGAAGCCGTCACGTCGATCCCGGTGCTGGGCAACGGTGACATCTTCAGCGCGGAGGACGCGCTGCGGATGGTCGCCGAGACCGGGTGCGACGGGGTCGTCGTGGGGCGCGGGTGCCTGGGGCGGCCGTGGCTGTTCCGGGACCTCCAGGCGGCGTTCGCGGGGCTGCCGATCCCCGACGGGCCGAGCCTGGGCGAGGTGGCGGTGATCCTGCGGACGCACGCGGAGCTGCTGACCGAGCACTACGGCGAGGACAAGGGCGTGCGCGACCTGCGCAAGCACATGGCCTGGTACCTCCGGGGCTTCCCGGTGGGCGGCGACCTGCGGCGGAGCTTCGCGATGGTCGGCACGCTGGGCGAACTGGACGACCTCATCGGACAGCTGGACCACGAGGCGCCGTACCCGTCGGAGGCCGAGGGCCCTCGCGGCCGCCAGGGCTCGCCGGCGAAGGTGGTCCTGCCGGAGGGGTGGCTGGACGACCCCGAGGACGCCACCGTCCCGATGGGGGCTGAAGTGATGCACTCGGGTGGGTGACCGCCACCCGTGGGTGGGCGCGCTGGTCACGGCCAGCGCGCTGCTGATCGGCGGCTGCGGGGCGACGGTGGCGGGCACGGCCCGGCCGCTGCGGATCACCGAGGTCGAACGCGGCCAGGTGTCCGGCTACTTCACCCAGCTCAACGAGGCGGGCGGCAAGGGGAACTCCGAGCAGCGGAAGCTGCTCCAGGACACCCAGCACCCCGACTTCCGCGCGCAGGCCTGCGAACTGCGGACGGGCACGCTGCGGATGGAACCGACGATGTCGACCCTGCGCACCGACCCGACCTGGGCACCACCGGGAAAGGACACGCACCCCCGCGGAGTGGTCTACGTGGTCGCGGCGACCGTCACGCTGCTGGAGGACGACGTCCCGGTCGGCGTCCAGATCGGCTCGCTGCACGTCGTGGTGATCGACGGCAAGCCGTACGGGTTCGCCCCCTGCGTCGGCGGCTGAGGGCTCCGCGCCGCGTCGCCCGGCGCTCCGGCGACTAGGGCACGGAGAGCCAGGTTGATCACCGATCATCACTAGTTCGGAGCAGCAAGCAGTCAACCAGACGGGGGAAATAACCCGCCCACGAGTCCCGCTGGCTCAAGCGCCGCCTCTCAAGAGACGACACCAGGCAAGTAGGGAGGTGAGCGCGATGACCGCACTGCGACCCGAAGTCGCCGAATCAGACCCGAACCGGAAGTCCGATGACCGACCGCTCGCGGTCGACGCCACCCCCTCCGAGAGCACCGGTCTCGTCGAGCTGCACGAGTCGATCGCGACGCTGCTGGCGTCCCGCGGCCAGTGGCGGCAGGCGTACCAGCACCTGAGGTCGGCGCTGGACCTCGTGTACGCGGACCAGGAGGAGCAGCCCCGCGTGCCGGAGCAGTTGCGGCGCGAGGTGGACCGGCTGCGCAAGGAGCACGCCGAGGCCCGCGAGCAGAGCCTGCGGGACAGCCTGACCGACAGCTACAACCGCCGTTACCTCGACCAGCGGCTGCTGGCGATCCTCGCCGAGCGCGGCACCTCGCGGCACGGCCTGGCGATAGCGCTGATGGACCTCGACTGGTTCAAGCGGGTCAACGACACGTTCGGCCACCTGCTGGGCGACCGCGTGCTGCAACGGGTCGTCGAACTGCTCCAGACGGACCTCCCCGCCGACGCGTTCTGCGCGCGGTACGGGGGCGAGGAGTTCGTCCTGGTTCTGCCGAGTGTGACAGCGACCACGTCCGTGACGATCGTCGAAGCGGCCCGCGAACGTGTCGAGCGTCACGAGTGGGCGGGCATCGCGCCGGGGCTTCGGGTGACGGTCAGCGGGGGCGTGGCCTACGAACCGCCCGCCGAAGCCGTTCCGACCCGTCCGCCCGTGAGCGCTGAACAGCAGTTGCTCCGGGCCGACAGCCTGCTCTACACGGCCAAGCAGTCGGGCCGTAACGCTGTCGCGTATCGCGAGAACGGGCGGGTGAAGCTCGCCGGGCCCGCCGCCGGGCGCCGAGCGGTGTCGGATTCTCGGGTTCTCGATTACTACTGACACACCTATTTCGCCTAGTCGTTCACCCGTTCGGCCCCGTGAGACTGCTCGTTACCGACTACTTGCTCCGCAGGTATCACCGGGAGTGGTCGTCAGGAGTCGCTGTCATCCGTACTATCGACCGCACTGACACGCCGGTGGTGCAACCACTGTGTCCTCGCCGTCGTCAACTTGTGATGACAACCCAGTAGTGGACTTACCTGAAGGGAGACCGGGTGCCCGACGAGCCCCGCCGTGGCGGCCCCGGTTCCCGAGGTGCCGAAGAACCCGAGGAAGAGCAGCCGTCAGGTCGTCGACGCCGCGCTGAAGGCGGCGGCGGTCTGAGCGTGTCGGACCTGGTGGAGCGGCACAGCCGCACCAACATCCCCCGGCCCGTGCCCCCGGCCGCGACGCCTCCTCCCGCGACCGGCCGCAGGGCCGCGCCGCCGCCCGCACCGGTCCGCCAGCCCCCTCCGGGGCGGCCGAACGGCGCCGAGCAGCCCGCGCGTCCCGCCGACACCGGCCGCCGCACCGCACCGCCCCCTCCGCCGCCCGCGGGCCGTCGTGCCGCGCCCCCGGCGGAGCCGACCGGTCGCAGGGCCGCGCCCCCGGACCCGAACGGGCACCGCACCGCCCCTCCAGTCGACCCGAACGGGCATCGCACCGCGCCGCCCGTCGAGTCCACCGGCCGCCGCGCGGCACCTCCCGAGGCCCCCAGCCGCCGGGCCGTGCCCGACGCCCTGCTGGGCGAGGTCACGGGCCGCCGGGCCGCGCCGGAACCCCCCGTCGAACCGACCGGCCGCCGCGCCGCGCCGGAACGCCCCGCCGAGCCGACCGGTCGCCGCGCCGCGCCGGAGCACCCCGCGGAGCCGACCGGCCGCAGGGCCGCGCCGGAACCCGGTGAGCCCGCGGGTCGTCGCGCCGCGCCCGAACCGCCGTTCGGCGAGCCCACCGGCCGCCGGGCCGCCCCCGAACCCCCGCCCGAGCCCAAGGGCCGCCGGTCCGCGGAAGCGGCCGCACGCCGGGCCGCGCCCCCCGTCGAGCCGACGGGCCGTCGGGCCGCGCCCGAGCAGTCGACCGGCCAGCGCCCGCTGCCCGCCGGACGGCCGCCGCTGCCCCCCGAGGGCCACCGCACCGCGCCCCCGCCGCCCTCCGAGGCGACCGGCAGGCGTGCCGCACCCCCCGCACCTCCCGTCGGCCCGCCCGGCGAGCACACCGGTCAGCGCCCACGTCCCGTCGTGCCGCCGCCTGTGCCGCCCGCTGACGGCACCGGCCGCCGTCCCCGCCCTGTTCCGCCCGCTCCCCCCGGCGCGGCTCCCCAGCCGCCTCGTGGGGACGTCAGCGGTGCCCGTCCGATCCCGGCGCGCGGCGAGTCGAGCGGTCCTCGCCCGATGCCGCCGCGTCCGCCGTCGACCGGTTCGCACCCGATCCCGCCCGGCCCGGACTCCAGCGGTCCCCGGCGGATGCCGCCCGGCGGCCCCGGCCCGCTGCCCGGCGACGACCCCAGCGGGTCGCGCCGGATCCCGCTGGACGGCA
>DATMCA010000505.1:0-13145 GCA_035559015.1 Umezawaea sp.
CGACCTGGGCACCGCGCTCGACTGGAAGCGCGCCCGCCTCTCCCGCCAGGTGACGCGCATGGCCGAACGGGGCTTGGTGCGCCGCGAACCGGGCAGCGGACGGGAGCAGATCGTCGTCGCCACGGACGCGGGCTCCGCGGCCCTCGCCGCCGCCCGTCCCGCTCACGCCCAAGCGGTCCGTCAGGCCTTGCTCGCACCGGGCGCCGCGGTGGACGCCGGGTTCTGGGACGTCGTCCGCGCGATCACCGCCGGTGCGGCGGAGGGGTGACCCGGTGGGCGGCGGCGCCGTTGTGCAGGAAGCGGGCGCGGCCGTGCTCGTCGGAGCCGACCAGGGACAGGACCTGGTGGCCGCCGTGTTCCGGTTCGACGGTGATGATCGTGTTGTCGCCGAGGCGGACGACCTCGACGCGGTCCCTGGGCTTCGCGAGGTCGGTGCGCGGGAGGTAGGTCAGGAACGCGCGGCCGTTCTCGGTGGTGAGGGTGATGTCGTGCGGGGTGGTGCGGTAGGTGCCGCACATCCGGTCCGCGTCGATCGGTGCCGGGTCCACGGGCGGCACGGGTAGCGGTGCCGTTCGGACGCCGGCGAGATCCCCGAGCACGGTGCCGAGAATCTCGTGGGCGAGCGGCCCACCGCTCGCGCTGTTGGTCAGCACGGCCACCGCCACCCCCGCCGACGGGACGACGCGCAGGAAAGCCTTCTGCCCCTTGGAGACGCCGGTGTGGCCGATGACGCCGTCCTGGTGGAGCATCCAGCCGAGCCCCCAGCCCAGGACGCCGCCGCCGAAGTCCGGGACGGAGTCGAGCTGCGGTTCGCGCAGGGCGGCGAGCGTCGGATCGGTGAGGTGCGGGTGGACGAACCCCAGCAGGTCGCGTGCGCTCATCGCGAGGTGCGAGCCGCTGGGCGCGGTGGCGTAGGAGACCGCCCAGGTCTTCGTCGGCTCGGTCCCGGTGTGGCCGACCGCGACGCGGTGCAGGATCGCCTCGTAGGTGTTGGTGGCGACGGTGCCCAGGCCCAGCGGCGTCACCAGGCGCTCGCGGAGCACGTCGTGGAAAGGCTTGCCGCGCACCACCTCCACCAGCCTGCCGAGCACCGCGAACCCGCTGTTGGAGTAGGAGAAGGCGGTGCCCGGCGGGAGGAGGTGGTCGGCGTCGGCGAGCGCGGCCACGAACTTCTCGATCGCGTCGTCGTCGCGGCCGTTGCCCGTGACGTAGTAGCTGTCCAGGCCGCCGGTGTGGGTGAGCAGGTGGCGGGCGGTGAGGGCGTCGGTCGCGGCCGGGTCGCTCAGCCGGAAGCCCGGCAGGTGGTCGCGAACAGGGCGGTCGAGGTCCAGTTCACCCTCGTCCACCAACTGCTGGACCAGCGTGGCCGTCCAGATCTTGGTGATCGACCCGATCTTGAACACCGAATCGGTCGTGGTCTCGACCCGGGTGTGCAGGCTCAGCACCCCCGCGGCCTCGTCGCGGATCTCCCCGTCGGCCAACACCGCGACCTGCGCCCCCGGCACGCCGTGCTTCGCGATCAGCCCGTCCAGGTCCCACCCCATCGGGCCAGCTTAGGAGTGAGCCCCTACGCCGTCGCGGGGGCGAAGCCCGAGGAGCCGTTCGCCGAGGTCCCACAGCCGGGCGGCCGAGTCGGGGTCGATCGCGTGGGAGGCGACGTCGGTCGGGATGGAGTCGGCGGTCACGGGCAGGCGCTCGTCGTTCACCGGTGCGACGTCGTTGTCCCTGAGGTAGACCCCGCCGATGCCGGTCAGGAGTTCGCTGGTCGCGGCGAACACGATCGTGCTCGCGCCCTGCGCCGGTGTCTTCTTGCCGGCGGCCGGGTCGATGACGGGCTTCCCGTCGGCGTCCATCAAGCCCGCCGCCCGCATGGCCTGAACGTCGGCGCCGGTGTTGATCTTGGTGCCGACCACGACTCCGGGGTGGACGGCGTACCCGTGGATGTTGTCGGCGGCCCAACGGCGGTCGAGGGCGACCGCGAAGAGGATGTTGGCGGTCTTGGTCTGCGCGTAGGCGCCGCCGGGGTCGTACCCGTCCGCGAAGTGGGGGTCGTGCCAGCGGATGTCGCCGAACCGGTGGGCGCCGGAGGTCACGTTGACCACCCGTGCTCCGCGCGCGGCCCGCAGGGCCGGGTGCAGGGCGAGCGTGAGCTGGAAGTGGCCGAGGTGGCCGGTGGCGAACTGCACCTCGTAGCCGCGTGCGTCCAGGACGAGCCGGCCCGGCGTGGGGACGGCGGCGCTGTTGACGAGGATGTGCAGGCCCTCGTGCGTCGCCCGCCACCGGTCGGCGAACGCCTGGATCGAGGCCGGGTCGAGCAGGTCGAGGTGCTCCACCTCGACGCGCCGGATCCCGGCCACCGCGGCGCGGGCCTGCTCCGGGTTCCGGGCGGCGACGGTGACGGCCGCTCCGGCCTTGGCCAGCGCACGGGTCGTTTCCAGGCCCAGGCCGGAGTGCCCGGCGGTGACGATGGCGTTCCTGCCGGTCAGGTCGACGCCTTCGAGCACCTCGTCGGCGGTGGCGGCGGGGGAGAACGGGGTGCCGAGCGGACGTTGTTCGTGGGTCATCGCGGAGTGCCTCCTTCGGTTCGGCCGCGGGGGCGCCACGGCCGAACGCGGGTTGTGGGGTACGACCTACTTCGAGTCGAGGTGCCCGATCCGCTCCGGCACCTCCGCGGCGATCCGGTTCCAGTCGGCGTCGCCGAGGCCGAGTGCCCCGAGCAGGAACGCGGCCGACGCTCGGCGGATCAGGTCGACGCGTTCGGGGCTCTCGTCGGTGGTGTCGTTGGCCTTGTAGGCGTGGATGCCGCCGAGGGAGTGCTCGGCGCCGTGCAGGGTCAGCAGGTGCCGGGCGCCGGGGCTGAGCGCGTAGACGTCGGTGAACCAGTCCGGTCCGCGGGTCGACAGCAGTGACTGGTCGTGGTCACCGGCGACGACGAGCGTCGGGGTGTTCAGCCGGTCGAAGTCCGGGCTCATGAACGAGAAGTTCTCCCGCGCGAACGGGGTCAGGTCCTCGCCGCCGATGCCGGTGGTCGCCAGGAGCACGCCCGCCTTGACGCGGGTGTCGGTCCTGTCCTCGCCGGGCCGCCCATCGGCGCCGACGACGCGGGCGCCGAGGAGCATGCCCACCGTCTGGCCGCCCCAGGAGTGCCCGGCGACGGCGAGGCGGTCGCGGTCGACGCGCTCGGCGAGTCCCGGGATCGCGGCCACGACCTGGTCGAGGTCGTCGATGACGCGCTCGACGTCGTCGACGCGGGTGCGCCAGATCGACGCGTAGCGCGGGTCGGCCGGGGTGAGGCCGAGCGTGGCCGAGTCGAGGAACGTGGGCTGGACGACGACGAAGCCGTTGGCGGCCCAGAAGTCGACGAGCGGGTCGTAGGAGTCCATCGCGAGGCTGAACCCGTGCGCGAGGACGATCACGGGCAGGTCGGTGCCGGTGGCGGGGGCGGAGATCCGCACCGCCAGGTCGGCGCCGCGGTCCGGCGCGGGCAGGAGCACCGGCTTGGCGGCCAGGATTCGCGAGCCGAGGGCGAGGGCGGTCATCGGGGTGTCCTTCCGAGACGAACAGGTGAAACGGAGCATTGCTCCGCCGACGATACGGAGCAATGCTCCGCATTGCAACGCCGAAGAGGAGCTGTGCTCCGTTTCACCCGATTCGTGCCACAATCGACGGTATGGCCCCAGCCGACCCCGCACCCACCCGCCGCCGAGCGGACGTGGAGCGCAACGAGCGCGCCCTGCTCGACGCGGCCGCCACCGTGTTCGCCCGCTCCGGGCCGGACGCGACGGTGCGGGACGTGGCCACGGCGGCCGGCGTCGGCATGGGCACGCTGTACCGCCACTTCCCGACGCGCGCCGACCTTGTCGTCGCGGTCTACCGGCACCAGATCGAGGAGTGCGCGGCGGCCGGACCGGCGCTCCTCGCCTCGCAGCCCACGCCGATCGCCGCGATCGTCCGGTGGATGCACCTGTTCGCCGACTTCGTCGGCACCAAGCACGGCATGCTCGCCGTGATGCGCGGCGACCCGACCGGACTCGCCGCGCTCCACTCGCTGTTCCTCGACCGGCTCGTGCCCGTCCTCGGCGACCTCCTGGACCGCGCCCGCGCCGCGGACGAGGTGAAGGCCGACGTCTCCGCCTACGAACTCCTCCGGGCCGTCGGGGACCTCTGCGCGTTCGCCCCGAACGACCCGAACTACGACGTCCGCCGCATCATCACGCTGCTGGTGCTGGGGTTGGAGTCCTCCACCGCGACCTGATCCACCTCCCCCGGCAGGTGAACCGCTCGCAGCCTCCGCACCTCGGGGAACGACAGTGCCGCGAGCGAGGACACGGCCACCAGGGCGGCGCACCCCACCAGCACCGGCCCCGTGCCGAACGCGGTGCTGAGCGGCGCCGCGACCAGCACCCCCACCGGTGCGAGCACCATCGTGCCCAGCCAGTCGTAGGACGCCACCCTGGCCAGCACCTCCTCGGGCACCTCGCGCTGCACCGTCGTGTGCCACAGCACGCCGAACGCGTCGTTGGCCAGCCCCGCGCAGAACATCGCCGCGGCCACCGCCCACGGCGACACGCCGACGGCCAGCAGCGACAGGGGCACGACGAGCAGCAGCAACAGGAGCAGCCCGACCAGCAGGGGGCGCACGGGCCGCAGTCGGGCCGAGAACGCGGCGCCGCACAGCATCCCGCCCGTGCTCGCCGCGGCGACCAACGACCAGGACCGCACGCTGTCCCAGGTGTGCAACGCCACGAGTGGACCCAGGATCCCCATGGTCGCGGCCAGCGCCGCCGACGTGAACGACAGCGCGGTCACCGTCGCCCACAACCACCGCCGACCGGTGAACGCCCGCCACCCCAGCCGCAGGTCTCCCAGCAGGGACGTCGCCTCGGCCCGAACCCGCGAGGGCAGCCGCAGCAGGGCCAGGAGCACCGCGCTGGCCGCGAAGGTCGCGGCGTTCAGCACCAGCGTCGACGGCGCGCCCAACCACGTGACCACCGTGCCGCCCAGCGCGGTGCCCGCCAGGTCGGCGCTCCTCATCGCGGTCATCACCAGGCTGTTCGCCGACTGCAACCGATCGGTGGCGACGATCTCGGGCATCAGCCCGCTGGTGGCGGGCCCGGACACCGCCAACGCCGTCCCCGCCACGGCGGCGAACCCGGCCAGCGCCGGGATCGGGGCGTGCCACCACAGGCCGGCGGCCAGCCCGGAGTAGGCGAGCGCGGACAGCACGTCGGACAGCACGAGCAGGCGGAACCGGCTCACCCGGTCGGCGAGCACCCCGCCGAACACGACGAACAGGATCTGCGGCACCACCAGGCACACCAGCACGAGGGACAGCCCTCGCGCGGTGACCCCCGGCAGCGCCAGCACCCCGAACGTCAACGCGATCCGACCGAACCCGTTGCCAGCGGCCGAGATGGCGGTCGCCGCCGTCACCAGGGCGACCCGCCCGTTCACCCCAGCACCAGCGCGGCGCTCCACGGCAGGAGCGTCGTCGACGAGGTCGGCGTCAGGTAGTCGTGCAGCGCCAACAAGGTCCCGGCCGATCCGTCCAGGAAACCGGGTCGGTTCGGCGGCACCGTGATCACGGTGTGCCGGTCGCGCTGGGCCAGCAGGTGCTCGCACAGATCCGGCAGCACGTCCGCGTCCCTCCCGAGGACCAGCGCGGTGGCGTGCAGGACACCCGCGGACCCGTGGCACAGCGAAGCGTCCCGAATTCCCCACCGGGCCCGCGGTCGTCGGAACGCCGCGCGCAACGTCGTCCTCGCCTCCTCGGCCCAGGCGACCTCACCCACGGCGGCCGCGGCCAGTTGCACGGCACGCGCCACACCCGGTGCCCCGTAGCACCACGCGACCCGGCTCGGCGGCAGCGGGTCCGCAGTGGACGCCACCTCGTGTTCCAGCGGCACCAGCGCGGGCCAGTACGGACCGTGCTCGTCCACGCCCCGGCGGGACAGCAGCCAGGTGGCGATCCGGCGCATCGCCTCCGCCTGGCCCTCGACCACCACCCCCTGCGCGTGGCACAGCGCCAACAGCGCCAGCGGGCCGGAGACGCCGTGCGCCATCCCCAGGTTGAAGTGGCCTTCCGGGTGCGCCACCGGATCGGCCAGCAGCGACGGGTCCGACGTCCACCACCCCGGCACCCAGTGGCCACCCACCCGCACGGGATCGGTCAGTCGCACCAGGTACGCCAGCAGCCGCTCCAGCACCGGCCGAGCCCCCGCGCCGCAGGCGAGCAGGTACCTGCCCACCCCGGCCAGACCCGAGCTGACGTCGTAGGCGGCCATCCTGGCGCCGGGCTCACGGGCGCGCAGGCGTGCTTCCTCGGCGACGAGCGCGCTCTCGGCCAGCCGCAGCACGTGGGGGTCGATCCGGGCGAGCACGCCCCGGTAGTCGCCGTCGGCCCTGGCGATGCTGCGCGCGGCGAACCCCAGCGACGGCAACCCGTCGAACAGGCCCTCGACGCCGGGCCTCCGCGCCTTCGCGGCGGCGGCCAGGTGCTCGTGGGCGTTCTCCCGCAGTTCCGGCGATTCGTCGCTGAGCCGCGCGAACAGGACGGCCAGCCCGCAGTACCCGTCGGCGAGGGACATCGGGTGGTACGGCCAGTCGCCGTTGTCCAGGTTCACCCGGCCGGGCGTGCCGAGTCGGCGGGCGGAGTCCTCCAGCCACGTCCGCGCGCTCACCGGGCGAGTCTGACGCGGTCGACGTGCGCCTTCACCGCTCCCCGCGCCATGGCGTACACCTCGGCCTCCGCCCGGAAGTCCGCCCCCAGCCGACGGTTGCAGTGCAGGTGGACGAGGGCGCGGAGGACCTCCCCGGCCGCCTCGTTCCCGTATTCGCCCAGCAGCTCGGCCCATTCCCGGTCCGCGGGAACGGGGTCCAGGGTGATCGCCGCCAGCGCTTCACCGCGCCGCCTGCTGAACGCCCGGTGCGTGGACTCGTCCTTGGGGATCTCCGACAGCAACCACGACGGCCACCCACCACTTCGCCGAGCACCGTGGAAGCAGCTGATCAGGGCCGTCACGTCCGCGGCGACCGCGATGGTGTCCTGCGGAGCGATCATCCCGCGCAGCGCCAGCCGGCTGTCGGCGGCGAAGAACCGTTCCGCCAGGTCGATCAGCCGCTCGCCGCCGTAGCGCTCCACCTCGGGCCGGTAGGTGTGCACCGAGAAACCGCCGACCAGCCTGGCCTCCACCAGGGCCGCGACCTGGTCGCGCAACCGGAGGAGGACATCGCCGTGCAGGCGCAGGCGGATGTGCGGCGGCTGGTCGTCGGCCTGGTAGCGCACGAAGAACCACCGGTCCACCTCGGTCCCCAGCGTGGCCAGCCACGGGGCCAGGTGCGCGATCAGCACCTCGCGCTGCCGGTGCGGCGAGCAGAGGACGTGCGCGGACACCCATTCGCCGCCGGGGAGGTGCGCCGAGGGGTTGGTGCGAATCGGCGCGGGTGGCCGCACCGAACGGGCCTCGGGGTCGACCGCGATCATCGGAACGACCAGCTCGACCTCGTGGGCACCGTCCGGACCGTGCAGCCAGCCCTGGTCGAGTTCCGGCGCGCGGTCCTCGTGCAGCACCGCCGTGCCCGATTTCCGCAGGTCGTCGCGCAGCAGCGCGAGGTGCTCCCGCAGCCTCAGGTCCAGGCACAGCTGCTGGTCCACGTGCGTCAGCCGCACCCGGTCGGGCACCCGCCACCTCGCCCGCCAAGCGGCCAACGCCTCATCCGTGCCCACGTCGGTCTCGTCGACCTGCCAGCGCGCGGGCGCGAGCACCGTCCGTCCGTACCGGATAGCGGGCAGGAACGGGGAGTCCCGCAGAGCCGCCCAGTCCCACGGCTTCAGGGTGCGCACACCCATCAGGGACACGTCCCACAGGAAACGCACCACCTCGGGGGCCGCGGCGCTGATGTCCAGCACGTGCAGCACCCGCGGAACGATCTCGCGGCCCAACGACACCGAGTACAGCCGCAGCCACCGCTCGTCGGCGGCCACCGCTATGTCGGCCGGACCCAGGTCGTCCGGCTGACCGGGCACACCGATGGCCAGCGAACGACCCAGCACCCGAGGAGCCCGCACCAGATTGGTGTCGCGCGGGTGCGTGGTGAGGTGCACGAGCTGCACCGGTTCCCGGTCGTCGGGCCATGCCGAGACCAACTCGCCGAGCAGGTCGCGGACCTCGGGCAGGTACCCGAACCGGGCAAGCGACGCCCCGGCCTGCTGGGTGCCGGTCAGCGGGCTGACGACCAGTTCGAAGTCGCCGCGTTCCAGCGCGTCGACCGAGACGGCGTTCAGCGTGGCGAACAGCTCCACCGTGGCGGGTGGGGCGCCCCCTGGCGGGCAGAGCCGCGCGATCAGGTCGTCGTCGAGCACCACCTCGGCGACCCCGTCGGCCATCGCCTGCGCCAGCAGGCGGTTGAGCACCGGCTGACGGGAGTCGTCCGGGTCGGTCGGCGCGGTCGTCCACGGCCGCTCGTACCCCGCGGGCGGTCCGATGCCCACGTCCGGGTCGAGCAGGTCCGCCACGGGCACCAGCTCACCGATCCCATATCGTTCGAGGAACCTGCGGTGGAAATCCGCGAGGTTGCGGGAACGCGCGTTGTCCTGCGCGGACAGTCGCCACACCGCGTCAGCGGCGCGTTCGACCTCGCGCGCCACTTCGTGCGGGAGCCGGACGTGCGCGTCCAATTCCAGGTCGACGTGCACGGGGTGTTCGGCAGCGGCCATGCGCCGAACGGTCGCCAATTCGGTCGTGCCCTCGCCGATGGGGCTGCGCCGGTAGGCGTCGATCGACTCGGCGATCAGGACGGTTCGTTCCGCGTGCGGAGAATCCACGGGCAGCAGCCCGGCCAGGTGTTCGAAGGGTTTCTCGCACTGGCGCAGGGTGGTTTGCAGGAATCGCAGGCGCACCAGTTGTCCGATGAGCGTGACGATCTCGGGCCGGCGCACGTTTCGGAACTCTTCGGCGATTGTGTCGACGAGGTCGTCGACCGGGATCCGGCGCTTGGCGGCGTCGAGCACGCGGATGACGGCGGCCGTCCGGCGCACGCTGGCCATTCGCGTTCCCCGTGGAATGGTGAGGCGGTCGCCGTGCCGCGAACACAGGTTGTTCGCGGTGACCTCCAAACGCACCAATACCGCCGGATCGGCCTCCAGTTCGTCCGCCCAGCGGTCGAGCCAGGCGTGATCCGGGTGCACGTGCCTGCGATGGGAACTGCCCAGTTTGGCCTCCGCCAGGTCGGCGAACCCACCGACGGCCACGCCGGCGAGAAGGCCGAAGGGCGTGGGACGCCCGGCCATGCGCAGTTCGTACCGGGCCAGCGCGGCCCGCAGGCGCCGTGACGCGGGCTCCTGGCCTGCGAGCACCTTGTCCACCGCCTCGCTCAACGCGGGACTGGCGACAGCGACGGCCTCCCGCACCATCGGACACCCCACGCGCTCGTGCACGCCGTCCGCCGCCGCCGAACGCATTCGCGACCTCGGCAGCAACGGGGCACGGAGGAGAAACCTGTCTGAAGAAACAAAACGCGTATCCATGGTCGGCTTCTCCGAGGACGGCGGACGTGGGTGGGCGGACCCGGCCGCCATGTGATCGGGCCCGCCCATTGATCAGCAGATCGCACAGGTGGTGATCGTGCGCGGCGGGAGCGACTGCGTGGGGGCCTCGGTCGAGGAGTCCGTCAGTTCGAACTCCTCGATGTCCAGATCGAGCAGGTCATGCGCGTCCGTGGAAAGCATGGGAATTCCTCCTTGCGATCGTCAAATGAATCCGGAAAATGGTATTCCAGGATCGACGCGGGGTATCGCGTCGCTCGGAACTCTAGTGCCCGACCCCGGTAAAATGACAATGCCCGACTATGGCCAATTGATATGCGAAACTTTTTCAGTCGATTAGTGCGATTAGCCCACAGGTCCCGCGTCGACACCGGTAGGCGGACTCGAACCTCGGCGCGGAGCTTTCACCAGCTGAAAATCCGACAAATCACCTGTGATGCAGATCACATCATAAAGTAGTACGCCAACCATCCGAATCCGCCTGGTCAGGCCGTGGATATCCCGAAACGCCCACGCGAACTCAGGCGGTGGTCAGGGTGTCGTCGTGGTCGGTGGAGAGGGCCAGGGCGCGGTATTCCGCCGCGTCCGCCTGGAGTCGGGCGATCTTGGCCTCCAGGCCCGCCACGCAGTCGCTGCCCAGTTGCACGCGCAGCGGCGGGTCGTCCAGGTCGGCGACGTGCAGGATCGCGGCCGCGCCCTTGACCGGATCGCCCGGCTGGGCGTGGTTGATCGACGGAACGGCGGCGCGCATGGCGCCGGAGGTCTGCGCGTAGTCGTCGATGGGGTGCAGTTCGGCGGCGTCGAGGCTGGTGGTGTCCAGGAAGTCGGTGCGGAAGTAGCCCGGTTCGACGATGGTGACGGCGATGCCCAGCGGGGCCACCTCGGTGCGCAAGGCCTCCGAGCAGCCCTCCACGGCGAACTTCGTGGAGCAGTAGACGCCCCAGCCCGCCGAACCGCTGAAGCCGCCGACCGAGCTGATGTTGAGGATTCGGCCAGAGCGCTGGGCGCGGAGGACGGGGAGCGCCGCGCGGAGGACGTTCAGCACGCCGAACACGTTGGTGTCGTAGACGGCCCGCGCGGCGGCGTCGGTGGCTTCCTCGACCGCGCCCAGGAGGCCGCGGCCGGCGTTGTTGACCAGGACGTCGATGCGGCCGAAGCGCGCCACGGCGGCAGCCACCGCTTCCCGCGCCTGCGCCTCGTCGGTGACGTCCAGCGCCACGGCGAGGAGGCGGTCCTCGTGGCCCGGCAGCGCCTTTTCGACCGCGCTCGGGTTGCGCGCGGTGGCCACGACGTTGTCGCCGCGGTCCAGCGCCTGCCGGGCGATCTCCACGCCGAAGCCGCGGGACGCGCCGGTGATGAACCAGGTGGTGGTCACGACTGTTCTCCTACTGGGTCCGGGAAACCGCCCGTCCGCGGTGTCCTGCAGCCACCCTGCTCCCGTCGCGGATCGGCCACCAGGCACCGGTTCTCCCCGCACTGCTGGACCGTGGGTCCAGCAGTGCCAGGGCGGAGATCCCCGGTCCGGTCCTGCGCACGTCGGGGTGAGGCTGCCCGCGGTGGTGAGGTCGGCGAGGGTGCCACGAACACGCTCCACGTCGTCGGCGCGGTACTGGGTCCGGTACAGGGGCAGCGCGCGTTCCCAGGCGTGCCGCGCCGGGCTCGCCCAAGGGCCACGTGGACCCGTGCCACCTGGTCGAGGGCGTCCGCCAGGTCGTGGGTGTGGGGGTGGCGGGCGAACAGGGTGATCGCTGCCCGGTAGCAGTCCAGGGCCTCGGTGAGGCGGCCGGTGCTCTGGTGGATGTTGGCCGAGGCTGTCCAGCACCTCCGGCTGGGCGATCTCGCGGCCCGGTTCGCGGTCGAGGATCAGGGCCGCCTCGCAGCGGACCAGGGCCTCGGCGTGTTCGCCCAGCAGGGCGGCGATGTAGCCGAGCTGGTTGAGGGCGTCGGCCTCCCAGGTGCGTTCGGCCGTGGCGCGGTACAGCCACAGGGCCTTACGTCACCGTGACGACCTCCTAGTTTTCCGGCCGAAGTTCGGGGCCGGGGGTGTTCGCGGTCCTGGCAAACGGAACGGGGGAGCGGCGGGGAAGCCTCTTTTCTGACTTCCGATAATGTTCACTTATCAGAAGTCAGGATATAGCCCGGTTGAATCGTTGCGTTGCAGCCAATAACGTTTGAACTAACGTAACACTGCTACGATATGTCGGTGACGGCATCGGAGAACCCCTCGACCACCTGCAACTACCCCGGCTGTACGCGGCCGGTGTTTCGAGGGGGTGGGCCTGGGCGGCCTGCTGGGTACTGCGACCTGGCGGAGCACACCCGGTGGCGGGCTTGGCGGGAGCGGCAGAGGTTGATGCAGGTTGAGGAGCAGGGGGAAGTCTCTGTCACCGTGACGAAAGAGGGTGGAGGGATCACGTCGGCTCGGATTCGGGCTGAGGAGTTGCTGGAGCGGTTTCGGGTGTTGGCCGAGCAGATGTCGTCGACGCTCGGGAACGCGGTGACCGAGTTGTCGACGATCGCCGATCCGAGCGTTGCCGAGAGCCAGGTGCAGGCGGCTGAGGCGGAGGCCGCTCGGCGGGTGGCCGAGGCGGAGTCGGCGGTGGCCGTGGCGGAGCGGCGGCGGCGGGATGCCGAGCGGGCCCGGAAAGCCGCGGAAGAGGTGACCGAGACCGCTGTGTCGGCCGCCGAGAGCGCCGAGCGGGATGCGGCCGGGGCGTTCGAGCAGCGGGACGAGGCTCGGCGCGACGCGGACGCGGCCGTGGAGCGGGCCGAGTCGGAGATCGTGGCGATCCGGGTGGAGGCCGCTGCCGCTGTCGAGGCGATTCGGGCCGAGGCCGCTCGGGAGGTCGAGGCGGCCAAGGCCGATGCCGTGGCGCGGGCCGAGCAGGCTCGAAGGCAGGCCGCCAAGGACATCGAGGTGGCGCGCGCTGACGCCGCGGCCGAGGTGGAACGGGTGCGAGGCGAGGCCGCCGCAGAGGTGGAGAAGGCTCGGGTGGCCGTGGGGGCGGCTCAGGACGAGCGGGACGAGGCTCGGGGGCTGGTGGAACGGGCTGAGCGGGAGGCGTCGGTGGCTCGGCAGTCGGCGGTGGACGTGCGTGGGGAGTTGGAGCGGGTGCTCGGGGATCTGGCCGCGGTTCGGCAGGCCGGTGAGGACGAGGTTGCTCGGGTGCGGGCTGAGGCCGTGGCGCAGGTCGAGGTGGCGCGGAGTGGGGCGGCTGAGCGGGTGGCCGCGGTGGAGGACGCTCGGGCGCAGATGTTGGCGCGGGCGGAGCGGGCCGAGACGCAGTTGGACTGGGCCATGGGTGAGCTGGCTCGGGTGCGGGAGTCCGCCGAGGGGAAGAAACCGTGAGGAAGTAGGCGGTGAGCGGCGCGGGAGTTATGTCGTGGGGTTGAGGCAGCACGTGTCGGCGGCTTCACCTGGGGCTGTGCGTTGCCACGGCGGCAACCGCTCGTGGTTCCGGAAGTGGGCACATCGCGCGGGTGGTCCGGTGTCCCGCCCGGAAAGCGGGCTACCCGGCAGCAGCGGTGGTGTGTGGTCGGGCCACTGCTGCTGCCGGTGGCGCTAGGCGTGGGCGGGGAGCAGGGGGACGCGGCGGGTGCG
>DATMCA010000506.1:0-3447 GCA_035559015.1 Umezawaea sp.
TCGCGCTCGACACATGGTGCCTGACCTATGTCGTGGCTACCTGGCGAGCGTTCGCGGGCGCGCGGGCTGACGTGCTTGGGGAGCTGATCAGTCCGACCGCGGCCCCGAACTGGATCGCTATCCTGCGCGGTGGCAGCAACGGGCCGTCAATCGCGATCCTCTGCGCTGCCCCCGCTCGTTTGAAACTCCCCACTCCTGCTAGATCAACTTCCCCGGGTTGGCGACACACCGTCTGAGTTCCGGGAGAGGTGACGAAGCCCCTTCGACGCTGCGGCTTGTCCAGAGCTGCAAGCCGTCGAAGGGGCCCGTCCCGATGTTGACATGGGAGGACTGCGTGGAGGCGCAGGCGCTGCGAAGCAAGGGGTGGTCGATCACCGCGATCGCGACCCATCTTGGGCATGACCGCAAGACGATCCGTGCTTACCTCAATGGCGAGCGTCGTCCGGGTGAGCGCAAACCGGCCCGGCCGGAGGCGTTGGAGGAGTTCGTCGGCTATTGCCGGCAGCGGCTGGCCGACGACCCGCATCTGTGGTCGACCACGCTGTTCGACGAGGTCGTCGAGCTCGGCTACGAGGGGTCGTATCAGGCGTTGACCGCCGGGGTGCGCCGCCACGAGCTGCGGCCGCGGTGCGCGGCGTGCGCGGCGGCGAAGACCCGTGATCGGTCGGTGATCGATCATCCGGCGGGCGAGGAAACCCAATGGGACTGGCTCGAGCTGCCGAACCCGCCGGCGCGGTGGGGGTTCGGGGACATGGCGCATCTGCTGCTCGGTGTGCTGCCGCATTCGAGCCGGTGGCGGGGTTGGATCGCCGAGGCCGAGGACCAGCCGCATCTGATCGAGGGCCTGCACCAGGTCGCCACCCGCCTGGGCGGGCTGAGTGGTCACTGGCGGTTCGACCGGATGGCCACGGTGTGTCATCCCGGCTCGGGGCGGATCACCGCCAGTTTCGGCCCGGTGGCGCTGCACTACCAGGTCGGGATCGCGATCTGTCCGAGCAGGCGTGCGTGGCGCAAGGGCGCGGTGGAGAAGAGCGCGCACACGATCGCGCAACGCTGGTGGCGCACCCTGGCCGACGACGTGACGGTCGCCCAGGCGCAGGCGGGCCTGGACCGGATCTGCGGCAAACTCGACGCCCGCGGGCGGATGCGGGACGGAGTGCGCAGCAGCGTCGGTGAGCTGGCTGACGCCGAGCCGCTGCGGGCGATGCCGGCGCCGTTCCCCGCGGTGATCGAGGTCGAGCGTACGGTCGGCAACCAGGCGCAGATCTCGTTCCGGGGCAACCGCTACTCGGTGGTCCCCGGCCATGCCGGCGAGATCGTCACCGTGCGGCACAAGCTCGGCACCACCACCCTCGAGGTCGCCGACCGGCACGGCGGGCTGCTGGCCCACCATCTGCGGGCCCCCGACGGCGCCGGCGCGGTGATCCGTTCCGATGAGCACGCCGCCGCGCTGACCAAGGTGGTGTTGGCGAACTTCAGCGACCGCGAACCCTGCCGGCGCAAGACCCGCCGGCCCCCGAGCGACGCGGCGCTGGCCCAGGCCGATCGGATCCGCGCCGGCCGCGCCGGTGGCGATGATGGCGAGCAGGTCGTCATCGACTTCGCCGGCTACGTCGGGCAAACCCGCCCCTTCGGCGTCGAACACACCGGCGGCGGGCACGTCGGTGGCGGGCACACCGGCGGCGGGGCGGGTCAGCGGTGACCGGCGAGTCGAGCGTGCCGGCTCCCGGCGCCACCACCGGCGCTGTCGCGACGCTGGAGCCGATGACCGGCCGCGAGGCCCACACCTATCAGCGGCTGCGCGCGCACCTGGCAGCGCTGCGGCTGACCGCGGCGGCGGAGTCGCTGACCACGGTCCTGGACGCTGCACGCGACCAGCAACTGTCCACGATCACCGTGTTGGAGCGGCTACTGGGCATCGAGGTGGCGGCCGCCGCGACGCGTCGGCATGCCGGGCTGTTGCGGTTCGCGTCGCTGCCCGCGCCCTACAGCATCGACGAGTTCGACTTCACCGCCCAGCCCGGCGTGGACGAAAAACTCATCCGCGAACTCGCGTCGCTGCGCTTCCTCGACGACGCCGGCAACATCTTGTTCGTCGGTCAGCCCGGCACCGGCAAGACCATGCTCGCGATCGGCCTCGCCCGCGCGGCGATCACCGCCGGGCATCGGGTCTACTTCACCACCGCCGCCGAGCTGGCCAAACGCTGCCGACGCGCCGCGCTGGAAGGACGCTGGGCCACCGCAATGCGGTTCTTCTGCGGCCCTCGGCTGCTGGTGATCGACGAGTTCGCCTACGCCAGACACAGCCCGGACCCGGAAGCCAACACCGCCCTGTTCGAAGTGATCAGCCGCCGCTACCTGAAGTCCTCCACCATCCTCACCAGCCATGCCGGCATCGCCTCCTGGGGTGAACGGCTGGCCGACCCGATGCTCGCCGCCAGCTTGTTGGACCGGCTGCTGCACCGCGGCGTGGTCGTCGCCATCGACGGACCGTCGTATCGGATGCGGGCCCACCAACAGCGCAGCGAACAACTACGCAAAGCACTCCACCCCCCAGGCGGCGCGTCATGATCACCTGTGCGCACTGCGGCGCCGCCATGCCCACCCCCACCGGGCGAGCCTCACGGCGGCGCTACTGCACCGACGCCTGCCGCAAAGCCGCCTGGATCAAACGACACCGCGACCACACCGGCGACCGCGACATCGTCGCGAACGACGTCGTGAACGATGTCGCCGATGTCGCCGATGTCGTCGTCCCGACCGCGTCCCGCGACGCAGTCCCCACCCCCGGTGGGCAACACCGCTGCCCGCACTGCCGCCAACCCCTTGCCGTGATCAGCGTCCTGGTTCCCGCCGCGGCCGCGCACATCCCCACCCCGGAGCTCACCCATGCGTGAACCCCCGTCGCGAGACGACAACGAGACGACAACCGCCCGCTGCCCCATCTGCAACAGCGGATTCACCCCAATCCGGCGGCAGCGCTACTGCACCAACGCCTGCCGCCAGATCGCCTACCGACGCCGGCATCACAGCGCCGACCCCGTCGAGCAGTTGCCCTCAACCCGCCACCGAGACACCACCGTCTACACCTGCGACCACTGCGAACAGCGCTACCTCGGCCAGCAGTGGTGCCCCGACTGCAACCGCCCCTGCCGCCGCGTCGGCCCAGGCGGCATCTGCCCCCATTGCGACGAACCCGTCGCTATCCAAGACCTGATCAACATCACCATGGGAGGCCACCAACAGCTACGCTGACCCCGCTCGCCCCTGGGGAAGATGATCTAGCAACTCTGGGGAATTTCACTGAGCGGCAGCAATGGTGTGGATGGTGCTGTTGAGTGCTCGGTCGCCGCCGCGGTTGAGCCGGTGGCGCACGGTGCGCCCGCTGCTGGCCTGACAGCGGGCTGGTGCCGGAGAGGGCGGCGAACGCGGCGTCGTTGCGGCATC
>DATMCA010000507.1:0-5171 GCA_035559015.1 Umezawaea sp.
GGAGCGGGAGTGGATCGACCGGTGCTACGCGGCCGACACGGTCGAGGAGATCGTCGAACGCCTGCGGGACTTCGGTTCCCCCGAGGCGAAGGAAGCCGTCGAGCAGATCCTCGGCAAGTCGCCGACCGCCCTGAAGGTCACCCTGCGGTCGCTCCGCCGGGCGCGCGGCCTGGCGACGGTGGAGCAGGTCCTCGCGCAGGAGTACCGGGTGTCGACGGCGTGCCTGCGGTCGCCGGACCTCGTCGAGGGGATCCGGGCGCAGGTCATCGACAAGGACCGCACGCCGTCGTGGAGCCCGGCGACCCTGGAAGAGGTCGCGGACGAGACCGTCGAGGCCTTCTTCGCCCCGCTCGGCGACCGGGAACTCGTGTTGGGACAGGACCGGTGACGGCCGCGGTCGCGTTCATCGGACTGGGCGCGATGGGCGGCCCGATGGCCGCGAACCTCGTGGCCGCGGGCCACACCGTGACGGGCTTCGACCCGAACCCGGCGGCCACCGCAGAAAGCGTCCCGCTGGCGCCTTCGGCGGCTGAGGCGGTGCGCGACGCCGACGTGGTGATCACGGTGCTGTCGTCGGGGAACGACGTGCTCGACTGCTACGCCGGACTCGTCACGGTGGCGCGGGCCGACGCGCTGTTCGTCGACTGCTCCACGATCGGCGTGGCCGACGCGCGGGTCGCGCACGACCTCGCCGCGGACGCGGGCCGACGAGCCGTGGACGCCCCGGCGTCCGGCGGTGTCGTCGGGGCGACCGCGGGGACGCTGACGTTCACCGTCGGTGGCGCCGAAGAGGACTGCGCGCGGGCCGAACCCGTGCTGAAGGCCATGGGGCGGCAGGTGGTGCGCCGCGGGCCGTCCGGGGCCGGGCAGGCGGCGAAGATCTGCGAGGACGTGATCCTCGGCCTGTCCGTGATCGCCGCGGGCGAGGCGTTCGTCCTGGGCGAGGAGTTCGGCCTGGACGACCGGGCCCTCGCCGAGATCGCCGCCACCGCGTTCGGCCGGAGTCGTTCGCTCACCACCGGCTGCCCGGTCCCCGACCACGGCTCCGGGGTCGCGTCCGGGCTGGTGGCCGAGGACCTCGGACTCGCCGCGGACGCCTTGCGCGCCAACGGCCTCGACCTCCGCGCCGCCGGGCTGTACGCCCGGCTCGCCGCCGAACCCGTTGGCGCCCTCGACTTCTCCGCCATCGTCTCCGCGATCAGGTCCCGCTCCGCCTAGCCGAGGAACGCCAGGAGTTCCCGCACCAGCTCGTCCGGCCGTTCCTCGGCGAGGTAGTGGCCCGCGCCCCGGAACTCGACGTACCGGACGTCCTTGGCCCTGCCCTCCAGCAGCACCGGGACGAACGGGTAGTAGAAGCCGCCGAGGGCGAGCACCGGCATGGTCAGCACCGGGTAGTCGGCCGCGTCGGCGACGTCCTGGACGAAGGTCCGGTACCAGCCGTTCGAGGCCCGCACGGCGTCCGGGGCGTCGTACGCGGCGGCGTAGAGCGCGCGGGTCTCCTCGCTGAAGGCGTCGGGGTCGGTGGCCTGGTGGTCGATGAGCCAGTCGACGACGAGCCGGAACCGGCCCGCCAGCAACCGCTCCGGCAGGTCGTCGACCTGGTTGAACGCGAACCACCACGGGGAGGGCTGACCGCCCTGCGGCAGCAGCCGCATCTCGGTGAAGGCCGCACCGGGGTGGCCCACCTCCCACAGCGCGAGCTTGCGGGTCGCCTCCGGGTGGTTGGCCGCGAAGCTGTAGGCCACCATCGACCCGATGTCCTCGCCCGCGATGTGGGCCTCGTCGTGGCCGAGGGAGCGGAGCAGCTCGTACACGTCGCGGGCCATGGTCTTCTTGTCGTAGCCGTCCGCGGGCTTGGCCGAGTCGCCCATGCCGCGCAGGTCCACCGCGATCACGCGGTACCGCTCGGCCAGCCTCGGCATGATCGCGTGGAACTGCCACCAGGTCCTCGGCCACCCCGGCAGGAGCACCAGCGGATCGCCCTGGCCCCCGATGACGTAGTGCAGCCTGGTGCCGTTCACGTCGGCGAAGCCGTCCTCGAAGCCCTCGATCATCATCCGGTCCTCCTGCTGCGCGGTCGAGCACGCTCGGTAGTTGAGCGTGCGTTCTCAAATCGAAGCTAGCAGGTTTGAGAGCGGACGTTCAACTTGGGCTAGGCTGCCGGGATGCCACGTCCCCGCACCTTCGACGAGCAGGACGTCGTCGACCGCGCCATGGAGCTGTTCTGGACCAAGGGCTACGAGGGGACGTCCGTCACCGACCTCACGGCCGCGCTCGGCGTCCACCCCGGTTCGCTGTACCGCACGTTCGGCGACAAGCACGGCCTCTTCCTGGCCGCCCTGGCGCACTACCGCGACAGCAGGGCCCGCGCCCTCGCCCCCGCGCTGCTGGAGGGAGGCCCGGTGCTGCCCCGGATCCGGGCCGTGCTGATCGGGTGGATCGAGGTGGCCGCGGCCGAGGAGTCCCCGCGCGGCTGCCTGATCGCCAACGCGGCCGGTGAACTGCTGCCGGGTGACCGGGCGGTCGCCTGCGGCGTCCACGAGGTGCTGTCCATCGTGGAGGACGGCTTTCGGCAGGGCCTGGAGGCGGCCGTCCGGACCGGGGAGGTCGCCGACACCGTGGACGTCGGTGCGGCCGCGGCCATGCTGGTGATGCTGCTCGAAGGCCTCCAGGTGATCGTGAAGGCCGACCCCGACCCACGACGACTGGTCGCCGCCGTGGACACGGCCCTGCTGGGGCTCGTCGCCCGCTAGAGGTCGGCGAACTCGTCCAGCAGGAGCGCCGCCACCTCGACGTCCGGGCTGAGCTGGCGGTCGACCGTGCTCGGGTTGAGCCGCGCGACGGCCAGGTCGTAGGCGGTGCGGGTCGGGGTGCCGTCGGCCGGGGTGATGCCCCGCAGGCGGAGTGCCCGGAGGGCGGCGACCAGTTCGCAGGCCAGCAGCAGGCGGAACGCGGTCAGCGACCGCAGTGCCAGCCGGGCGGACTGGAAGGCGAAGCTGGAGTGCTCCTCCATGCCCCGCGAGACCACGGCGTTGCCCAGGCTCGCGGGGGCCGCCAGGTTCCGGACCTCCGCCAGGGCCGAGTTCGCGCCGTACTCCAGGATCATCACGCCGGAGCTGCCGACGGCGCCGTCCGCCAGGAACGGGCGCAGGCCCGTGTACGTCGGCTCGACGAGCGTGGCCAGCCGCGCGGTGGAGAGCTGGCCGGTGTGCAGCAGTGCCAGCCGCGTCCGGTCCAGGGCCTGGCCGAGGTAGGCGCAGTGGAAGGCCCCGTGGTGGTACGCCGCGTCGTCGTCCGCCCAGATGAGCGGGTTCTCGGCGGCGGCGTTGACCTCGATGTCGACGACCCGGCCCAGGTCGGCCGTCGCGTCCAGCGCGGGGCCGTGGATCTGGGGGAAGCAGCGGAAGCCGAACGGGTCCTGGATCCGCGCGGCGGGCGCGGTCGGTGGCCCGAGGAGCCTGCGCAGTTCGGCCGCGGCGCGGACCTGGCCCGGGTGGGGGCGGCCCGCGTGGACGCGTTCGGCCAGCGCCTCGCGGGAGGCGTTGACGGCGAGGAACGAGAGCGCCGCCACGACGTGCGTCGCTTCGAGCAGCCGCCGGGCGGCGTGCCAGGCCAGGCCCGCGATGCCGATGGTCAGCGCGTTGCTGCTCATCAGCGCCAGCGCGTCGCCGGACTCGATGGTGATCGGCTCGGGCTGGGGGACCGACCCGAGCCAGGGTCGTTCGCCGATCAGGGTGAGGCCGGTCTCGGCGAGCGCGGTGAGGTCGCCGGTGCCGATCGCGCCGAACTCGTGCACGGCCGGGTAGGTGTCCATGTTGAGCGCTGCCGCCAAGGCTTCGGCCACCGTGACGTGCACGCCCGCCCCGCCCGCCAGCAACTGGTTCAGCCGGACGACGAGCATGGCGCGGACCTGCTCCTCGGCGAGCAGTTCGCCCAGCCCGCCCGCGTGACTGCGCAGCAGGCGGAGGCCGTGATCGGTACGGTCGTCGTGATGGACGACATCGGCACGGTTCGCCCCGACACCGGTGGTGCGTCCGTAGACCTCCTGGCGCAGCACGAGGCTCTGCGCCGTGCGCCACGACGCCATGACGCGGGCGAGCCCGGCTTCGTCCAGCACGACCGGCGCGTGGGACCGGGCGACCCGGCCCACCTCGTCCGCGGAGAGCGTTCGTCCGTCGAGGACGACGGGGGCGATCAAGGGGGTCGGGACGTCGACTTCCAGGTGCATGAGCGGCCTTCTCTACGAGGTGGCGCCCGAGTCGGTAGTGGTTTCCAGGGTGTGAACGAGGCGGGTGAGGCCTTGACTCGGTTCCACTCGGAGGAGAGCCTGCATGAACGTATTCACGGATGACAAGAGGTGAATCGTTTTGATCAGTTTCGACGCGGTGAACAAAAGGTTCGACGACGGCACCACCGCGGTGCACGAGTTGGACCTGGAGATCCCCGAGGGCGAGATCACGGTTCTCGTCGGGTCGTCCGGGTGCGGGAAGACCACCACCCTGCGGATGATCAACAGGATGCTGGACGCGACGAGCGGTGTCATCACGGTCGACGGCCGCGACGTCCGCGAGATCCCCGGCTCCACCCTGCGGCGTGACATCGGCTACGTCATCCAGCAGTCGGGCCTGTTCCCGCACCGCACGGTCGCGGACAACATCGCCACCGTGCCGAAGCTGTTGGGGTGGGACAAGAAGCGGGTGCGCGACCGGGTCGAGGAGCTGATGGCGACGGTCGGGCTGGCCGCCGACCTCGGCCGCAGGTACCCGCACCAGCTCTCCGGCGGTCAGCAGCAGCGCGTCGGCGTGGCCCGCGCCCTCGCCGCCGACCCGCCGATCCTGCTGATGGACGAGCCGTTCGGCGCGGTCGACCCGGTCGTCCGCGCGCTGCTCCAGGACGAACTGCTGCGCCTCCAGGCGGAACTGCGCAAGACGATCGTGTTCGTCACGCACGACGTCGACGAGGCGATCAAGCTCGCCGACCGGATCTGCATCCTCAACACGGGCGGTGTCCTCGAGCAGTTCGCGCCGCCGGAGGAGATCCTGCGTGCACCCGCGAACGACTTCGTCGAGGCCTTCGTCGGCAGCGAGCGGGGGCTCAAGCGCCTGGCGCTGGTCAAGGTGGCCGACATCCAGGTGGAGGAGGGGCCGGTCGTGACCTCGGCAACGCCGGCC
>DATMCA010000508.1:0-6287 GCA_035559015.1 Umezawaea sp.
CAGCACCTGTTCGGCGGTGCGCGGGGTGATCGGCTCGGCGGTGTTCTTGAAGACGCCGGCGCCCGCGGCCATCGCCTCGGGCATCCGGTCCGGCGTGAAGTGCGACAGCGCCAGGTAGCTCCCCGGAGCGAGCGCGTCGCGGTACCGGCGCAGGACGTCCCACGGGTCGTCGGAGTCGGGGATGAACTGGAGCACGCCGACCGCGAGCAGGCCGACCGGTTTGTCGAAGTCCAGCATCCGCCGCGTTTCCGGCGACGCCAGCACGGCGTCGGGGTCGCGCAGGTCGGCCAGGACCGCGGTGGCGTTCGGGTTGTCGGCGAGCAGCAGCTCGGCGTGCGTGATCGCGACCGGTTCGAAGTCCACGTACACCACGCGGCACGTCGGGTCGGCCTCCTGGGCGACCTCGTGCACGTTGCCCACGGTCGGGATGCCCGAGCCGAGGTCGAGGAACTGGCGGACGCCGAGGTCCACGAGTTCGAGCACCGCGCGGCGCAGGTACGCGCGGTTGAGGCGGGCCATGTCCCGCACCGGGAGCACCTTGATCAGCTGCTCCGCCGTGTCCCGGTCGGCGGCGAAGTTGTGGCCGCCGCCGAGGAGGTAGTCGTAGATCCTCGCCGAACTGGGCAGATCGACGTTGACCCCTTCCGGCACCCAGCTCATCCGGTCGACCATCGTGCACCAGCCCACTCTCGGGACGCCTTGGCTGAACGGGATCACCTTACTGAGCAACGCCATCGCCCGAACGGCTGAGGGACGGGTTCACCCTTCTGCGAGGTGCATTCCCCGTCGAAGCGGTTCGGGAGAACGGCAGCCCCGTCGCGGACCGCGGGGGAACGCGACGGGGCTAGACGCAGATCCAGTCGGTCTGCACGGTGGTGCCGTCGACGGTGCAGCGCAGGCGGATCGGGCCGGGGGGCGGCGGCCCCAGCAGGAACGAGCCGAACTCGTCCGCCGTGGTCTCCTCGGCGCGACCGCCGGGGGTGAGCAGCGCGACCACGGCCCGGTCCGGCGGCATGAGCTGGCCCGCGATCCCGGCCTCCGTCACCTCCACCTGCAACGAGAAGCCGTCCGCGTCGAACACGAGCTGCCTGGCGGTCAGCACGGCCCGCGCCCGGCCCGCCAGTTCCGTGTCGAGGATCGAGTCGTAGCTGGTGAGCAGCAGGAGTTCCTCGTCGATCGTCCGCCACGCGAACGCGGCCCGCCCGGCCTCCAGGTACGAGGCGGGCACGGAGGCCGCTTCGGTCAGCGCGGCGTCGAGGTCCCCCAGCAGGCGTTCATCGCTGTCCCAGTGCTGCACCGAGCACACCTCCCTCCGGGGCGGCGCCCGTGAACGCGAGGATCGCGGGCGTCTTGCGCAACTTGTTCAGGCAGCGGATCCGCGTGGGCCCGATGCTGCCGATCGGCATGTCGAGCTGGGAGCTGACGTCGGCGTAGCTCGGCGGCGGGTCGGCCATCAGCTTCGCCAGCAGCTCCCGGCACTGGTCGGACAGCATCCGGAACCCGTCCCGCAGCGCCTGCCGCCGTTCGGCCGCCAGCAGTTCCGCCTCGACGTCGGCCTGGTCCACGGCCACCGCCTGCTCGTCGGTCGCCTGGGGGTCGAACGGCTGGGTCCGCTGCTGGAGCTTCAGCATGCGCAGGCACTCGTTGCGCGTCGTCGTCGCGATCCAGCCGGGCAGGGCGTCCGGGTCGCGGAGCCTGCCGATCTGCTCCACGAGCCGCAACCACAGCGTCTGGTTCACGTCCGCCGCGTCCGCCGGGCGCAGCCGGTGCTGGTAGATCACCGACAGGACGAGCGGTGTGTAGCGGTCGACGATCTCGTTCCAGGCACGCTGATCGCCCGCGCTCGCCGCCTCGACGAGCGCGGCGATCGGGGATGCATGGGTCACGTCCCCTCCTCTTGTTCAGCAGGGACTGACGCGCTTGTCCGACCTCTGGGTCCACCGTCGGTGCCGTTCCGAATGCTGCCACAAGGGTCGGAGCGCCCAGGTGCCCGTCAGATACACGTCGTTGTGGGTTTTCCGGTCGGTCAGGGGACCTGCACGCCGTATCCGGGGAAGAATTCCGTGCCCGCCAGCAGCAGGTCACGGGCTTGCGGTGCACTGATCCCGTTCGACGTCATCAGCGCCGCGATGGTTCCCGCCACGTGCGGGGTCGCGAAGGACGTGCCCGCCCAGTACGCGTACCGGTCGAACGCCTCGGGCGTCGGCTCGCCGGGCAGCTGCCACTCGCCCTTGAGGTACGTGCTGCTGCGGTTGCCGACCGCGCACAGGTCCACCCAGTGGCCGTGGTTGCTGTAGCACGCCGGGACGATCGTGCCGTCGCCGTTGAGGGCCAGCGCGGCCACGCCCACGACGTTCGCCAGCGCGCCGGGCCAGCTCGGCCGCTCGGTGCCCTGGTTGCCCGCGGACGCGACGACCACGACGTCCTTGGGCAGCAGGTTGACCGCGCGCCGGACGGGCTCGGAGGCCACGTTGTCCAGGGTGAAGCAGCCCAGCGACATGTTGACGATCTGGACGCCCTTGGCGAGACCCGTGATGGCGGTCGCGAGGGCCTCCTCGTCGCCGAGGCCGTTCGGGTCGAGCGCGACCTCGGGGTCGAAGCGGACGCCCGGCGCGGCCTGCCGCGCGACACCGGCGACGAACGTGCCGTGCCCGCCCTGCAACGCGAAGAAGTCACCGTGGTCGTACGCGGTGTCCACGTCGTCCGCCTGCGGCGTGTACCAGCCCGCGAGCCAGTCCGGGTGGTCCGTCGCGGCGGTCGCGGAGATGCCGGTGTCGATCACGCCGATCGTCACGCCCTTGCCCTTGTCCGGCTTGCCGGGCTTGGGCAGCGGGTCGGTCGGGCGGGGCCGGTCGCCGGGGCAGCCGTGCATGTTGCCGCCGTGCCCGACGGTGAGGTGGTGGGGCTGGACCAGCGGGATCCGCTCGCCGGGCCAGGTCTTCGGGTCGCGCAGCAGCCGCACGATCCGCGGAATGTCGTCGAGATTGTTGGGCAGAATCACCCGTTCCAAACCGAGGAATCCCTTGCCCAATTCGAATCGGAAACCGTTTTCGCGGAGTTTCGCGATTACCCGCTGGAGGTCTTCGGCGGTGACCAGCAGTTGTCCCGGTCGGAACAGGAACTCCCGGCCCGGCTCGGCGTGCAGCCGAATGCGTTCATCCCTGGCGATGAGCTGGTCAAGTGCTTTCAGGTAAAGCTCGGCGCGGTCCGACGATTTTGACACCAAAGCCTCACAACAACGTCGCGGAGGTGGACATGCGGCTACCGAAGAGCGGGATCAAGCTACCACAACGACGTTCCCAAACCGGGCCCGATAAAGTGCACGGGTGGCCGACGTTTCCGCTGCTGATGCGCTGGACGCGAGACAACGTGATCCGCACGCGGCAATCGAGATGGGCCGTTCGGCGCTGCGTCGCGCCCGAGCGGGGGGCGACGCCGAGGAGGCGTCGCTGGCCGAGCGCGCCATCGGGCTGTCCTACCGCGAACTGCACGACTTCGACGCCGCCGAACGCCACCTGCGGAGCTCGATCCGGATCGCGCGGAGCGCGGATTCCGCTCGGCTGACGGCGCTGGCCCGGATGAGCCTGGCGTTCGTGCTGTCCAACACCGGTCGCCACGTGCAGGCGTTGCGCGCGATCACCGCCGCGCTGCCGGACCTGCACGGGCAGGACGCGGGCAGCGGCCGGACCACCCGCGGGATCGTGCTGCACTACCTGTGCCGCTACGACGAGGCGCTGCGCGAGTACAACGCGGCCGTGGAGGTCGTGCGGCGGTTCGACGACCGGCTGACCGAGGCGCGGGTGCTGAACAACCGCGGCCTGCTGCGGGCGTACACCGGTGGCCTGCGGGCGGCGGACGAGGACTTCGACCGGGCGGTGCTGCTCTACCGCGAGCTGGGGCAGGACCTGGCGGTCGCGGACGTGCGGTGGAACGCGGGCATCTCGGCGGTCCGGGCGGGCGACATCCCGCGGGCGCTGACGATGTTCGCCGAGGCGGAGCTGGAGTACCGGCGGCTGGAGGTGCCCCGGCCGCTGCTGCTGATCAACCGGCTGGAGCTGCTGGTGTCGGTGCCGCTGGTGGAGGAGGCGCGGGCGGCGGCCGACCGGGCGCTGGCCGAGATGGGCGGCCGGAACCTGGTGCTGGGCCGGTCGGAGGCGCTGTTCTACCGGGCCCGGATCGCGCTGCTGGAGGGTGACCTCGACCAGGCCGTGGAGACGGCGGCGTTGGCGCGCAAGGGGTTCCGCCGGGAGAAGCGCGAGGTCTGGGAGGCCAACGCGCGGCACGTGGAGCTGCACGCGGCCTTCCTGAGCGGCCAGCGGTCGCGGCGGCTGGGCACGGCGATGGCGAAGGTGGCGAACCGGCTCGACGAGCTGGGCTGGCGGACGCCGGGCCTGGAGGCGCGGGTCGACGCGGCGCTGATCGCCCGCGACCTGGGCAACTCCCCGTTGGCGCGCGAGCACCTGGAGGTCGCGGGCGCGGCCCGGCGGGGCGGCACGGCGGCGAACCGCGCCCAGGGCTGGTACGCCGAGGCGCTGCGGCGGGAGCTGGACGGCAACGCGCGCGGCGCGCAGACGGCGCTGCGTCGCGGGCTGGCGCTGCTGGACGAGTACCGGGTGTCCCTCGGCGCGGCCGAGCTGCGGGCGCTGAGCGGGGCGCAGGGCAAGGAACTGGCGATGGCGGGGCTGCGGGGCGCGGTCGCGACCGGTCACGCGGCGAAGGTGTTGAGCTGGGCGGAGAGCTGGCGGGCGGGCGCGTTGCGGATGACGCCCGCGCGGCCCCCGGAGGACTCCGCGGTGGCCGACGCGCTGGCTGAGCTGCGCGCGGTGACCGCGGACCTGGAGGGCGCGCTGCTGGCGGGCAAGGCGTCGGGGGCGCTGCGGCAGCGGCAGGTGCGGATGGAGCAGCGGGTCCGCGACCTGAGCCGCCAGGTCAGCGGCGGCGGCGCGATCCACCGGCCACCGGCCGTGCGCGACCTCGCGTGGGCGCTCGGCGACGCGGCGCTGGTGGAGTACGTGAACTTCGACGACGAACTGCTGGCCGTGGTGGTCGCGGGCGGTCGGGCGTCGCTGCACCGGCTCGGCGACGTCGAGGGCGCGGTGCGGGAGATCCGGCTGCTGCGCTTCGCGCTGCACCGGATGGTGACGCTGCCGACCTCGGTCGACCGGTCGCACCTGCGGTCCACGTCCGCGCACGCCGCCCAGCGGCTCGCGGACCGGCTGCTCACGCCGCTGCGCGCGCGGATCGACGGCCGCGCGCTGGTGATCGCGCCGACCGGCGTGCTCAACGGCCTGCCGTGGTCGGTGCTGCCGGGCAACGAGGGCCGCTCGGTGACCGTGGCGCCGTCGGCGACGGTGTGGCTGCGGGCGGCCACGCAGTCGCGCGTCCCGCGGCCGTCAGACCGGTCGGTGCTGGCCGCCGGACCGCGGCTGCCCGCCGCGCCGACCGAGATCGGCGCCGTGGCGCGGCACGTGCCGGGCGCGCGAGTGCTGGTCGACTCCGCGGCCACAGTGGACGAGGTCGCCGCGGCCATGGACGGGGCCCCGCTGGCGCACGTGGCCGCGCACGGGTCGTTCCGCGCGGACAACCCGCTGTTCTCGGCGCTGGAACTGGCCGACGGGCCGTTGACCGTCTACGACCTGGAACGCCTGCGCACCCCGCCCGCGCGGGTGGTGCTGTCGGCGTGCGACTCGGGGATGTCGGCGGTGCGGCCCGGTGACGAGCTGATGGGGTTCACGGCGGCGTTGTTGGGGTTGGGCACGGCCACGCTCATCGCGCCGGTGATGCCCGTGCCGACCGAGATGACGACACCGCTGATGGTCGACCTGCACCGACGGCTCGGCGAAGGGGTGTCCCCGGCCGTCGCGCTCGCCGAAGCGCAGCGCGAGCACTCGGAGGGCGGCGGCGACATGGCGTACTCGGCGAGCGTCGGCTTCGTCTGCTTCGGCGCCGGATGAGCGCTAGCGTGAGCCGATGGACGCACGGGGAATGCTCGCGGTAGCCGTCGAAGAGGCCAGGGCCGGGCTCGCGGAAGGCGGGATCCCGATCGGCGCGGCGCTGTTCGACGCGAACGGGACGGTGCTCGGCCGCGGCCACAACCGGCGGGTGCAGGACGGTGACGCTTCCACGCACGGCGAGACGGCGGCGTTCCGCAACGCCGGCAGACGCCCCGACTACCGCGACACGATCATGGTCACCACCCTGTCGCCGTGCTGGTACTGCAGCGGGCTGGTCCGCCAGTTCAACATCTCCCGGTTGGTGATCGGCGAGGCGACCACGTTCTCCGGCGG
>DATMCA010000509.1:0-7902 GCA_035559015.1 Umezawaea sp.
AACAGATCCGCCTGCCGCGGCGCACGTCCCAACGTCACCCGGACATCCTGCCGAACCGACCACACAGCAGATACCGAACACGCCGATCCTTAGCCATCAAAAACACCAGCCACCTAGACAAGTTACGACTTACATCGTGACTTGAATAAAGACATGCAGTAACGTCGCCCGCAGCCACCGCCCGAGCGAAGGGAAGTGTCGATGAGGACACGAGCACTCGCGTTCGACCGCTCGGGGATCCCCCTGCTCGCGTAGGGCCCACCCCTCGACCCACCACCGGTTCCCACGGCCCGACCGCGGGATCCGGCGCTCGCCGACCGCGTGCGACGCCGCCACCCTGCCGCGTTCCGCACGTGAACACCGCCGTACCCGATCCTCGCTTCGCGAACACCGCGTCGCACCGGGCTCCCTATCCTGAAAGCGAGCCGTCCATGCAGTCATCCACGTCCGGGAGTCGACTCCGCAAGCGCCTCGGCGCCGCCGGAGTCGCCCTCGCCACCGTCGCGGCGGGCATCACCGTCGCCCTCGTGGGCACCACGGCGGCCGAAGCCACGGTCCTGCCGAACGGCTTCCGCAGCGTCGGCTACATGCCGTCCTGGTCGGGCAACGTCAACTCCATCCAGTACAACAAGTTGACGCACATCAACTACTCCTTCGCACTGCCCAACTCCAACGGCACGCTCCAGGGCATCCCCGACCCCGGCAAGCTGTCGTCGCTGGTGAACCTGGGCCACGCCGCGGGCGTCAAGGTCTCGCTCGCCATCGGCGGCTGGAACGACGGCAACGACTCGGCCTTCGAAGCCCTGGCCGGCAACGCGGGCAGCCGCACCACGTTCGTCAACGCCGTCATGGGCGCCGTCAACCAGTACAACCTGGACGGCGTCGACATCGACTGGGAGTACCCGGATCCGGGCCAGTCGGGCAACAACTACACCGCGCTGATGCAGCAGTTGAGCAGCACCCTGCACGGCCAGGGCAAGCTCCTCACCGCCGCGGTGGTCTCGGAGGGCGGCACCGCCAACGGCGTCCAGCCCGCCGTCTTCAACGCCGTCGACTGGCTCAACATCATGGCGTACGACGGCGGCAGCCCCCACGCCAACTACGACTGGTCGATCGCGTCGGTCAACTTCTGGAAGAACCGCGGCCTCCCCGCCAACAAGGCGGTGCTCGGCGTGCCGTTCTACAGCAGGCCGACCTACCTCACCTACGCCGACCTGGTGTCCCGCGACGCGGCCAACGCCAACCGCGACTGCACCACCATCAGCGGCGTGCAGCAGTGCTACAACGGCATCCCGACGATCAAGCGCAAGACCCAGTGGGCCATGGCCAACGCGGGCGGCATCATGAACTGGGAGCTCTCCCAGGACACCACCGGCTCCACCTCGTTGGTCAGCGCGATCTACGACACCGTCACCGGCGGCACCCCGCCGCCGTCGGGCGGCAAGACGGGCCCCATCACCGGCATCGCGTCCAAGTGCGTCGACGTCGCCGCGGCCGGCACCGCCAACGGCACCGCCGTCCAGCTCTACACGTGCAACGGCAGCAACGCCCAGAGCTGGACCGTCGGCACCGACAGCACCATCAGGGCGCTGGGCAAGTGCATGGACGTCACCAGCGCGGGCACGGCCAACGGCACCCCGATCCAGCTGTGGGACTGCAACGGCACCGGCTCCCAGGCCTGGCAGGCCCAGTCCAACGGGACCCTGCGCAACCCCGCCTCGGGCCGCTGCCTCGACGTCACCGGCAACACCTCGGCCGACGGCGCCCGCCTCCAGATCTGGGACTGCTTCGGCGGCGCGAACCAGGTCTGGCGCCTCCCCGCCTGACCCGCTCCACCGCGAAACGCCCGGCCGGTCACTACCGGTCGGGCGTTTTCCTTCGTACGGCCCATTTCCCGCGACACTCCACTGTGGTCGGTCGAGGAGCGCGACCGGTCACCCCGCGGCGGCGGTGGACTCCCGCGCCACCAACCGAACCGGCAGCACCACCCGCTTCGCCGGGGCACCGGGATCCCCGATCCGCTCCAGCAGCAGCCGCGCGGACTCGAACCCCAGCTCGTAGTGCGGGATCCGCACGGTCGTCAACGCGGGCCGCTGCCGATCCAGGAACGGGATGTCGTTGAACCCCACCACCGACACGTCCCCCGGACAGCTCAACCCGCGGTCGGCCAACGCCGAGTAGCACCCCAGCGCGATGAGGTCGTTCCCCGCGATCACCGCCGTGCTGTCCGGAGCCGCGGCGAACAACCGGCCGGCGGCCCCGTGACCGGCCTGCTCGGTGAACGCGTCGCAGAACGCCACCCGAGCCGGGTCCACCTCGATCCCGAGCGACGCCATCGCGTCCAGGAACGCCCGGTACCGCTCCCACCCGGTGGACAGCTCCCGCGGCCCGGCGAGGTGCGCGATCCGCTGGTGCCCGAGGTCCACCAGGTGCCGCACGGCGGCGTGCACCCCGGCCCCGTTGTCGGCGGTCACCGACGCGACGTCACCGGAGTCGGACCGGCGGTTCACCAGCACCGTGGGCACCGCGCCGAGCGTCGGATCGGCCCTCCTGCTGGTCGCCAGGATGAACCCGTCGGTCTGCCGCCCGCGCATGGCCGCCACGAGTTCCCGTTCGCGTTCCTCGTCGCCGTCGGTGTTGCCCAGCAGGGCCATGTACCCGGCCTCGCGCAGGCCGTCCTCGATCCCGCGGACGATCGGCGGGAACACGGGGTTGCGCAGGTCCGGGATGATCACCCCCGCAACCGACGACGTCCGGGTGCGCAGGCTGCGGGCGGCCGAGTTCGGCGCGTACCCGAGCGACTTGGCCGCCTCCACGACACGGCTCGCGGTCCGCGGGCTGACCATGGACCGCGTGCTCGGGTTGAGCGCGCGGCTGGCCGTCGCGGCGTGCACCCTCGCGAGCTTCGCGACGTCCTTGATCGTGGGGACCCTGTCCATCGGAACAGCATAGGGAACGCACTCCGCGTTCCACGCCGTTCTCGCCGACCGATCCCCCGGAAGAACTCATCACTTCCATCGGTCGCCAAATCAACTCGGTCCGATTGGTCCGTTTCAGATACATAAACACCGAGGCATATTCCGCCGTGCGGTTTACCTATTACCGTTCACCCGAAAGCGGCTCCCGGAACAATCCGGGAGCCGCTTTCGGGTGAACGGGATCAGCCGGTGTAGTTCGCGGTGATCTTGGTGAATTCGTACTGGCCCTGCGGAACGCCGGCGCAGTTGTCGCAGTCGCGGTTCAACGCCCAGAAGGACAGCCGCGCGAGGTGCACGGTGCGCGCCCAGTCGCGGATCGCGCGGTAGTCGTTGACCGACACGACCTCACCGGCGTTGTCGGTCTGGCCGTTCATCGACGACAGCCCGGACTTGCGCCACGCCGCGTCGTCCGACAGCCCGAACACCGTCTTGAGCCGGTTCTTCAGCCCCGTCACGGCGCTCTTGGTCTTGCCGGGCATGTCCCCGCCGCTGCTGAAGTCGAACGGCATCAGGGTCCACACGTCGACGCTCGCGCCGAGGTCCTTCGACCGCTGGATCAGCCGCTGGCCCCAGGTCTCGGGCCCGGAGACCTCGGTCGGGATCGTGACGACGACGCGCAGACCAGGGTTGTTCTGCTTGACGATCTTCACGGCGCCCAGGATCCGGTCCTGCACGGTCGCGTTCTGGAACTCGTCGGTGTTCTCGATGTCCAGGTCGATCGCCTTGAACTGGCCCGCGTTGATGATCTTCTGGTAGGCGCCGGCCAGCGCCGTCGCCGAGGAGCAGGTCGACCCGAGCTTGTTGCCCGACCAGCCGCCGATGGACGGCAGCGCGTCACCGCCCGCGGCCCGGATCTGGTTGACCCTGGTGATGTCGGCACCGGTCAACGACCGGTTCCCGTCCCACGCCGGGTTGCAGTTGCCGTTGCTCAGGACGAACGCGAGCGTGAACGACTTGACGCCCGTCGCGTTCATCACGCTCACCGGATTCGGCGGACTGTCCCACTGGTACAGGTAGGGAGCAGAAAGAACAGGATCCACCGCGGCATTCGCCACGGGAGCCAGCCCGACGGTCGACGTCGCGACCGCCACGGCAACGAGAATCCGCCCCATGATCTTCATTTATCGGTCCTCCGAACATGCAGGGTGCGCGGAACCCACCCCCTCGACCAAAGGCGGCATTCGGACGTGGAGGCGACTGACCGGGTCAGCAGATTCAAAACTGGACTAGACCAATGCGAAATGTCAAGGGCTTGGTGAATCGGAATCGAGATCCGGTCGTCGACGAGTGGTGTCGGGCGAGCCCGCCGGTGGCCCCTGAGACTCGACGGGACGGCCGGCGGCGCAGGGCAGGAGACCTCGCGGCAGACCGGTCGTTCCGGATCGCACCGCGGCGGAACACCAACCGCGAGACCGGGGCCGGCCAGGCAGGACGAGCCGCGGCAGACCGGTCGTTCTCGGCCGGCCGCGAAGGAACACCGGCCGCCGACCCGACGGGCGATCAAGACAGCCGCGCCGAACCGGCCACCGCCACCCGAGCGCGCCAGGGCCCCACATCGGCCGAGCCGGGCAGATCGTCGCGGACGGGTCGTTCTCACCGCGCCTCCCCGGAACACCTGCCGCGAGCCCAGCAGCGACCGAACGAGGCAGCACACAGGCCACCACCAGAACCCACGCCGGCCAAGCCGGACGGGCCGCCGCGAACCGACCGTCCCCCACCACGCCACCGCGAAAACACCAACCGCAAGCCCGGCACCAACCGGACAAGGCAACCCCGGCACACCTGCCACCACGCCGGCCAAGCCGGACAGACCATCACAAACCCGTCGTCCCCCACCACGTCGCCGCAGGTCACCGGCCTCGACCCGGCCGATGGAACGGGATGGAACAGCCGTGGAACGCCTATTCGGGTGAGGGCACCACCTGCCGAGCGGGGGGTCCGGTCGGGGGAGAGCCGTACCGGGTCTTTGTCGGCGGCGGTTCTGCGTCGGCGCTTTGGGGTGCCGGGTGGGGCCCTCACGTCCACGCCCCCCGGCGGGATGGCCGGCCACCCGGTCGGCGCACCGGGGTTCTCCTCCACTGGCGCCCCCGTGGAGGAGAACCCCTCCGGGGGCGGTCAGAGGGTGTCGGCGAGTTCGGCCAGGTGGGACGCCACCGAGGCCGGGTCGATCCAGGTGTCGTTGGTCAGCACCGTGACCGACAGGCCGGTCGACGGGCGGATGCTGTTCGCGCAGCGGAAGCCCGTGACGAGCCCGCCGTGGTAGTAGGTGAGGGCCGGGCCGCTGTCGTGGACCTCGATGCCGTACCCGTAGCCGATCGACGTGCCGGGGATCTGGGCGTGCACGGCCGTCATCGACGCCAGCGACTCGGCGTTGAGCAGCGCGGGTTTGCCGCTGAGCAGGAAGGCGTTCCACTTCGCCAGGTCGCCGGTCGTGGACACCAGCCCGCCCGCGGCGTAGTACAGCGACGGGTGGTCCTCACCGGGTGTCGTCCAGTCCGTGTACCCCTTGGCGCGCGGTTGGACGCCGCCGTCGTAGCGGGTGTCGCGCATGCCGAGCGCGTCGAACATCTGGCGCCGCAGGAACGTCCCGTAGTCCATCCCGGACAGCCGCTCGATCAGCGCGCCGAGCACCACGTACCCGGAGTTGCTGTAGCGCCACTGCGTCCCGGGCTGGAAGTCGAGGGGTTTGCCCGCCACGAAGGAGATCAGCTCCGCCGGGGCCACCTGGCGGTTCGCGAAGGACGCGGTCTCCTCCTCGGCGGCCGAGGTGTAGTTGAACAGCCCGGACGTGTGGACGAGCAGCTGCTCGACGGTGATCGGCGCCCACTCGGCCGGGCAGCCGGGCAGGTAGGTGCAGACCGGTTCGGTGACCCGGAGCTTGCCCTGCTCCTGCAACCGCAGCACGGCGACCGCCGTGAACTGCTTCGTGATCGACCCTATCTCGAACCTGGTGTCCGGGGTGATCGGCGTGTTCGCCTCGACGTCGGCGGGCCCGTAGCCCTTGCGCAGCAGCACCTGCGTCCCGCGCCGCACCTCGACCGCCCCGCGGAACTGCTGCTGCCCGACCATCCCGGCGAGGTAGTCGTCCAGCGGTCCGCCGTCCGGGGTCGGTGCGACGGAGACGGCGGTCGGCACCGGCGGTGGCTCGGACGAGGACGGCGCGGCCGACAGGACCGACGAGGACGACGGGGGTGTGGACGACGGAGCGGACGTCGGTGCGCTGGTGCACGCCACCGCGAGCCCGGCGACGCACAGCACCGCACCGACCACCACCGAACGCACCGAGCCGCCCACGGCCACCCCCTTCACAGAGGTGACTCTACGTCGTCAACCTGCGACGTTGCGCTCCGACTCCTCGACGGCCGGGCTGAACCTCAACACCTGCGCCCGCGGTTCCGGCGCGTCGGCGGCGAGCCTGGCCAGCAGCGCCGGGGTGACGCCCCGGTAGGCGGCCGGGTCGATCGGGTTGAGCCAGTGCGACGCCCGGACGCGGGCCTTGACGTCCAGGTCGAGGTCGCCGAGCACCTCGTCCACGTTGTGCATCGAGAACGGGATGATCTTCGTGCCGCGGCAGTGGTGCCGGTCGGTCGCGGTGTCCATGAACGCCAACTGGTCCACCACCGCCCGCCGCATGGCGTCGGTGTCCGGCAGCGGCACCGAACCCGCGATGTCGGCGGCGATCCAGACGGCGGCCATCTCGGCGTTCAACGGGCTGAAGAACGAGGAGTTGTAGCCGTTGAAGTACAGGCCGGGCACGCCCAGCGGCAGGATCTGCCGGTACAGCATGAAGTTGCCGCGTTCGTCGAACAGCTGCCGCCGCACGTCGTCGGCCAGGAAGGGCACGCCCTGGGTGAAGCCGGTCGCGCAGACGACCAGGTCGGCGGGCAGTTCCACGCCGTCGCTCAGCTCCGCGAACGGCTTGCCGCCGCGCGCGAGCAGGCGGGTGATCGTGCGGTCGCGGCGCACGGTGATGCGGCCGTCGGCCACGCCCTCGAAGAAGCCCTCGGTCGCGAGGCCGATGGCGCCCTTGACGATGTCCTCCATGTGGCCCGCGGGCACGAGGTCGAGCTTCTTGAGCCCGAACTGGCGGACCGACACCGAGCCGACGGAGTTGAGCATGTTCCGGCGCAGGCCGTTGCCCGGACCGTGCAGGAACTTCTCGAAGCCGCGCAGCCGCAGGTAGCGGAACAGCGCCTCGCCCATCCTGGTCAGCAGTAGCATCTTGAAGTTCAGCACGCCCGCGATCTTGCGCGGCACCTTCCACAGCAGCTGCCGGGCGATCACGTCGGTGCTCGCGGCGACCTCGCTGACCGGCACGGTCACGTCGCACGCCGACTTGCCGTAGCCGACGACCAGCACGTGTTTCCCGCGCGCCTCCTCGGCGTCGTGGAACTCCGTGCCCGCCAGCAGCTTCCCGCCCGCGGCGGTGAACTCCTCCACGCCGGGGTAGGCCGGGACCAGCGGCTCGCAGAACACGCCGTTGGCGACGACGAGCCGGTCGAACACCTCGGTGCCGACCGTGGTCGCCACGGTCCACCGGCCGTCGACACCGCGCCGCGCGCTGGTGACCTCGGTGTTGAGCCGCAGCACCCGGTCGACGCCGTACTCGGCGGCGTAGGCCGCGAAGTACTCCTGGACCTGCTTCCCGTTCGGCCACTCGGGGTAGTCCTTCGGCATCGGGAAGTCCGACAGCGAGTACTGGGCCTTCGAGCTCTGCGTCGTGACGCCGGGGTACCGGCGGGTCTCGCTCCACACGCCGCCGACGTCGGGCGTCTTGTCGAACACGGCCACGTCGTGACCCGCCTGCAACAGCACCTTGGCTGTGGTGAGTCCGGCGACGCCGGCACCGATGACGGCAATCCTCATGGCTACTGGGCCTCCGACGGGATCTGGAGCTCGATGCCGAAGTCGGCCATGATCGTCT
>DATMCA010000510.1:0-8157 GCA_035559015.1 Umezawaea sp.
TGCACCTGGGCGAGGGCATGTCCGTCGAGGTGCTGGCGAAAGCCCTGCGGGTGCCGTGTGAGGACGCCGGCTTCGACCGCGCGCTGGCCGGTCTTCGGGAAGCCGCACTGCTCTGGCCGATCGGCGAGGGGTGCCTGCGGACGATCGGCGGTCTGCGGCCGATCGACGCGCCGCCCAAGCGGATCACGCCGCCACCGCGACCGGTCCGGCGGTCGGACCGCGTGGGAACGGGCGTGGAGGACTCGGCCTCCGCACCCGCTTCCTCCACTGTGGACGGTGTGACCAGGCTGGTCGAGCTGTGCGACAACCAGGCCATCACGGTCCGGCGGTACGGCGGCGGCATCGGGATCCGCGAACTGCGGCGGATGGCCTCGGTGCTGCACACCGACGAGCAGCGGGTGCGGCTGTGGGTGGAACTGGCCGTCCACGCGGAACTGCTGGCCGTGGAGGAACTGGACCGGCGGGCCCTGCTGAGCGGCGGGGACACTCCGCAGCACCTGCTGCCGTCCACCACGTCGGACGACTGGCGCGCGGCCCCGCCCGCTCGGCGGCTGGCCGACCTGGTGCGCGCGTGGCCCCGGATGAACTGGGCGCCCGCCACCGCGAAACCCCGGTCGGCGCTGGCCGACCAGGTGTCGGACCTCGGCGCGGCGGTCCGGGCGGGGGTGCTGGCGCGGTTCGGGTCGGAGCCGGACACCGTGGTGCTGAACGTCGACGACGTGGTGGCGGAGCTGTCGTGGCAGGTGCCCGCCGTGCACAACACCGCGTGCACGGCCGCGGCCGTGGTCGAGGCCGAAGCGCTCGGGCTGATGTCGTTGGGGTGCCTCACCGAGCTGGGGCGGGCCCTGCTCGTGGACGAGGGCGTGGAGGAGGCGGCCGACCGGCTGATCCCGCCCGCCACGGGGGTGGCCCGCCTCCAGGCCGACCTGACGGCGGTGGTCAGCGGGCTGCCGACGGCGTCGCTGAGCGCGCTGCTGGACTCGGTGGCGGATTCGGACGAGCGGGACACGGCCTCGGTGTGGCGGTTCTCCGCCGAGAGCGTGCGGCGGGCGTTGGACGGCGGTCGGGACGCCGACCGGCTGCTGGCGGACCTGTCGGAGGTCGCCGAGAACTCGTTGCCGCAGCCGCTGGTCTACCTGGTGCGGGACGTGGAGCGGCGGCACGGGCAGGTGACCGTCACGCCGGTGGCGTGCTGCGTGCGGACCTCGGATCCGCGGCTGTTCGACGAGATCGCGCAGCACCGGTCGTTGCAGTGCCTGGGGCTCGCCGTGCTGGGGCCGGGGGTGCTGGCCTCGTCGAAGTCCGCCGACGAGACGCTGGAGGCGTTGCGGGGCGCGGGTTACGCGCCCACGTCGTCGGACATCGCGGGCGCGCCGATCATCGGTCGGGTGGAGCGGCGGCGGATCGTGCCGAACAGGCCCAAGCCCGTGGCCGGTCGGCCGCAGTGGCGCACGCCGCTCTCGCGGGCGGACGTGACCCGGTTGGCGGCGGACCTGATCCGGCGGGAACTGCCCGAGGCGCCCCCTCCGCCCAAGCAGGCGGAGTCGCCGCGGATCAGCACGGCCCGGCTGCTGAGGGACCAGTCGCTGTTCCTGCCGGACGCCGAGGTCATCCTGCTGGCGGAGGCGTTGATCACCCGCACCTCGGTGGAGATCAAGGTGGCCAGCGGGCCGCGGCAGACGGTCGAGCACGTGATCACCCCGGTGGGGCACGCTGCCGGGAACCTGACGGCCACCACCGACGGCGGGCCCCGCGAGTTCCCCGTCAGCCACATCCGGTCCGTGCGGGCGTTGGGGTAAGGGGTTCGAAGACGCCACGCAAAGCGCATTGCGCGGCGTCTTGGGCTCGCCGGAACGAACGCGCCGGCTCAGCCGCCCACTTTGCCGAGGACGAAGTCGGCGGCGGCGTCCCGGTACCGGTTCATGTACGTGAGGTGCACGATCGTGCTCGTTCCGCTGTCGCAGAACGTGTCACGGGAATCGCAGAAGGACTGGATCCGGTCGGCGAACCCGGCGAGCGCCTGCAATTGACCGGCGGATCGGGGAAACCGGCCGTTGCGGGTCGCGGTGCCCTCGTCGAAGGGCTGGCCCACGACGTGCCGGGGGTCCCCGAACGTGGCGACGGCCGTCACGCGGTTCGCGACCGCCGGGGCGATCGGCGGGGTCGCCGCGCCGAGCCCGAGACCACCGCCGCCACCGAGGACGTCGAGCACCACGTGCGCGCCCTGCGAGTAGCCGGCCAGCACGATCTTCTGGTTCGGGCACTGCTGGACCCGCGCGGTGAGCTGGGCCTTCAGCGCGGTCACGCCCTGCGCCGAACTGCTCGCGTAGTCCGTGAGCGTCGCCGGGTAGTCGACCGAGGCGCGGCTCACGGTCTGGTCGCTCGCGTTGACGATCCGGCTCACCATCGTGGCGGTGATGCCTTCGCCGGCGCGTTCGGTCGACGCGCGCGCCGTGATCACGTGCACGTCGGCGCAGCCCGCGCCGGCCGGTGCGGACACGGCGTTCGCCTGGTTCGACATCACGAAGACGGTCGCGGCGGTGATCCCGCTCGCGGTGACGACGGCGACCAGACCGAATAGTCGACGTCTTGATCGAAGGGAATGGACAGGGCTCATTTCGGCACTCCGTTTCACGTGTACGGAAGCGAGAACGGACTCGGTTAAACCCCCCTGACCTCCCATACGGGACGGCGCTTTGCCCGGTTCATAGCCCATTGAGGGAATAGGGGTTCGTGGAATGGTCGGTCCAGGAACGGAAAGGCGCTTCCGGCGCTCAGCCGAGCGGTCGCACGACGACGGGCCGACGACCCGCTCGCGGGATCCGGCACCACGAGGGCGCGGGGATCCGGCCCGCGCGGGTCGCCGCCCACGTGCAGCACCCACCGCCTGCGCCGGAGCAGCGTCAACCAGTGCTCCAGGTCGGCGTCGATCACCGCGCCGACACCGGGTTGGGCCGCATCCCGGACCGCGCGCGCCACACGGCGTCGCAGCCGAAGCAGGTCTTCTTGTGCGGCCGGTACTGCGCGAGCTGCGGGAAGTCCTCACGGGTCAGCGACAGTTCCAGCCCGCACAGGCTCGCGATGGACTCGCCCGGTCTCGGGGGCAACGGGTAGTCGACGCGGCTGATCGCGTGCCGAAGCCCTTCGGCGTCGTGCCAGCTGAACATCGGCGACCTCCCAGGGCTAGGTGACGGTGACGGGGGCCAACCACCCCCGCCACCGGTGAGCCGCACCGGAATCCGCGAAGAGACCACGACCCACAACGGAAGACATTAGATGGCAATTGCATAATAGGTAATTCCACGATCGAGTGATGCCTTAGCGGTCCATCCCGCATTACGCTCGCCGTCATGTCGGTTACCCCAACGCCACGCAAGAAGAGGCTCGGTCAGCACCTACGCGCCATCAGGGAGCGGTCGCTGAAGACGACCGACGACATGGCCGATCTGCTACGCGTCGACCTGGCCACGATCAGCCGCTACGAGACCGGCTACCTCCGCCCGTCGTGGCCCGCCGTTCAGGCGATGCTCCAGGTGGGCAACGGCACCGAAGCCGATCGCGCCCGCGCCCTGGAACTCTGGGAAGACGCAGGCCAGCGGGCCGTCCGCCTGACGTTGCCCGCCGGTGCCTCGAAGGAGTTCCGCGCGTTCCTCCGCGCCGAAGCGGAAGCCGACACCATGCGGATGCTGTCGCCGATGATCGTCGACGGACTACTCCAGACCTCGGCTTACTCGAGGGCGATCCAGGACAGCGGACACCGGTTCCGCGATCCCGAAGCCAAGGTCGAGAGCTACGTGTCCGCGAGATTGAGTCGGCAGAAGCGCTTGGAAGGCCCCGACGCGCTCCAGATCCACGCCCTGTTGGACGAGTCGGTGATCCGAAGGGTGGTCGGGAGCCCTTCGGTGATGTCGGAGCAACTGCAACATCTGCTGGCATTGGGAGAACGCGACAACATCACGCTCCAGGTAGTCCCGTTCGGCGCGGGTGCCTACGGAAACATGTCCGGTGGCTGCACGATCATCGGCTACTCGGACGAGGAATACGCACCCGCTGTGTACGTGGAGCACTCGGCAGGTGGCGTGTGGGTGGAAGATGGAACTGACGTACAACGGTTCCGGTCGGCGTTCGACGACACCGTCGAAGCGGCGCTGGACCCGGACAGGTCAGCTTCACTGATCCGCTCACAGCTAGGAGTGCTCAAGGAGTGACGACCAACGACACCAGGTGGCGCAAGAGCAGCTACAGCGGCGCGAACGCCAACGCGTGCGTCGAACTCGACCGCCACCCTGGTCACACCGGAATCCGCGACAGCAAGTCCCCCACCGACGACCGCCTCACCATCTCCACCGAGGCGTTCGCCGCGTTCCTCACCAGCGTCAAGAACGGCTGAGCAGAACCCCATGTCCAAGGACTTCACGTTCGACCGCGACGACGCGGACTGGTTCGAGATCTGGAACACGTCTTCCGGGGTCTACTCCTGGGTGTTCGAGTTCATCTCGGCGAACGTCACGGATCCCGCGATCGTGGCCCGGATCGACGAGGTGGTCGGGAAGGGCTACGGCGCCTTCGGGCTGACCTACTTCGACACCCCGGAGCAGGCGGCCGAGGTCGTCGAGGTGATCAGAGGTCCCCTGCTGGCCGCGGCGCGGCACGAGCACCCGCACGTGCTGTGGCAGATCGAGGAGTTGGCGGAGATGGCGACTCGCTGGAGCGAGTCCGCCTGAGGACGTGCACTGCCCGGCCGCGACTCCGTTGTCGCGGCCGGGCAGCGGGTCTAGACGACCGCCAGCGGGATCAGGTTCGGGATCACCGGGGACGGCAGGTCGGAGGAGCCGGTGAGGAAGCGGTCGACCGCGTTGGCGACCGATCGGCCCTCGGCGATGGCCCACACGACCAGCGAAGCGCCGCGGTGGGCGTCGCCGCAGACGAAGACGCCCGGTGCGGTGGTCTGCCAGTCGGTGCCGCACGAGATGGTGCCGCGCGGGGTGAGGGTGATGTCCAGGTCGTCCAGGAGCCGCATGTGCTCGACGCCCTCGAAGCCGATGGCCAGCAGCACCATGTCGGCGGGCAGGACCTCGACCTCCTCGGACATCGGCACGACCTGGCGGCGGCCGTTGGCGTCCTTCTCCACGCGGACCTTGCGCAGCTTGATCTCGCGGACGTGACCCTCGGCGTCGCCGACGAAGCTCTCGACGGCGACGGCGAACTTCCGCTCGCCCGCCTCCTCGTGAGCGGCGTACGTGCGCAGGATCCACGGCCACACGGGCCACGGGGAGCGCTCGTCGTCGCGCTGAGCGGGCGGCATCGGGTACTGGTCGAGCTGGAGTACGGACGCGGCGCCTTCGCGGACGGCCGTTCCGTAGCAGTCGGCCCCGGTGTCGCCGCCGCCGATGATGACGACGTGCTTGTCCTTGGCGGACAAGGGGGACGGGCCGTCGCCCTCGACCGCGCGGTTCGCCGGGACGAGGTGGTCCATCGCGAGGTGAACACCCTTGAGTTCACGGCCGGGGGTCGTGGTGTCGTCACGACCGCGCAGCGCGCCGACGGCCAGCACGACGGCGTCGAACTTGTCGCGCAACTGGTCGACCGTGAGGTCCACGCCGACCTCGACGCCGGTGACGAACTTGGTGCCCTCCTTGCGGAGCTGCGCCAACCGGCGGTCCAGGACCTTCTTCTCCATCTTGAACTCGGGGATGCCGTAGCGGAGCAGCCCGCCGAGGCGGTCGTCGCGTTCGTAGACCGTGACGTGGTGGCCCGCGCGGGTGAGCTGCTGGGCGGCGGCCAGACCGGCCGGACCCGAGCCGACCACGGCGACCTTCTTGCCCGAGGAGACCGTGGACTGGCTGGCGTGCACCAGGCCCTGCTCCCACGAGACGTCGGCGATGGCCTGCTCGACGCGCTTGATCGCCACCGCTCCCCCGGCGTCCGGCGTGATCGCCAGGACGCACGCCGCCTCGCACGGGGCGGGGCAGAGGCGGCCGGTGAACTCGGGGAAGTTGTTGGTCGCGTGGAGCCTGTCCGACGCCAACTCCCAGTCACCGCGGCGGACCAGGTCGTTCCACTCCGGGATCAAGTTGCCCAGCGGGCAACCCGCGCTGCCGGAGTGGCAGAACGGGATGCCGCAGTCCATGCACCGGCCCGCCTGCGTGCGGACCTGCTTGTCCCGCGCCTCCGGCTCGGGGGTCAGGTAGACCTCGCGCCAGTCCTCGACGCGCTCGGCCACGGGCCGCTTCTTCGCGTCCACCCTGTCGTGCTTGAGAAAACCCTGCGGGTCAGCCACGGGAGGCCTCCATGATCGCCGTGTCCACGTCCCGGCCTTCGGCGCGTGCGAGCCTCATCGCTTCGAGCACGCGCGCGTAGTCGCGGGGCATGACCTTGGTGAACGACGCGGAACGCCGGGGCCAGTCGCCTAGCAGCGACGCGGCCACGGCCGAACCGGTGAGCTTGTGGTGCCGGGTGACGATCTCCTTGAGCCAGCGGAGGTCGTCCGGTGACGGGCGCTGGAGTTCGACCATCGCCTTGTTGACGTTGGCGGGGTCGAGGTCCAGCAGGTACGCGATGCCGCCGGACATGCCCGCGGCGAGGTTGCGACCGGTCGGGCCGAGCACCACCGCGCGACCACCGGTCATGTACTCGAACGCGTGGTCGCCAACGCCCTCGGACACGGCCACCGCGCCGGAGTTGCGGACGCAGAAGCGTTCGCCGACCCGGCCGCGGAGGAAGATCTCGCCGCTGGTCGCGCCGTAGCCGATCACGTTGCCCGCGATCACCTGGAGTTCGGCGGCGAACGCCGAGTCCTCGTGCGGGCGAACGATCACCCGACCGCCGGACAGGCCCTTGCCGACGTAGTCGTTGGCGTCGCCGACCATCTCCAGCGTCACACCGGCGGGCAGGAACGCGCCGAGCGACTGGCCCGCGGACCCGGTGAGGGTCACGTGGATCGTGTCGTCGGGCAGGCCGTCGCCGCCGAAGCGGCGGGTGACCTCCGCGCCGAGCAGCGTGCCGACCGTGCGGTTGACGTTGCGCACCGGCAGTTCCAGCCGCACCGGGATCGCGTCCTCCAACGCGCCCTCGGCGAGCTGGAGCAGCGTGCGGTCGAGGGCGTGCTCCAGGCCGTGGTCCTGGTCACGGATGCGGCGCTTCGCCGACGGGTACCGGGTTTCCGGCACCGCGAACACCGGCGACAGGTCCAGGCCGCCGGCCTTCCAGTGGTCCATGGCGGGCGCGGTGTTCAGCAGCTCGGCGTGGCCGACGGCCTCGTCGATCGTGCGGAAACCCAGTGCCGCCAGGTGTTCCCGGACCTCCTGCGCGACGAACTCGAAGAAGTTCACCACGTGGTCGGCCTGACCGGTGTACCGCTCGCGCAGCACCGGGTTCTGCGTCGCCACGCCGACCGGACAGGTGTCCAGGTGGCAGACGCGCATCATCACGCAGCCCGCGACGATCAGCGGGGCGGTCGCGAAGCCGAACTCCTCCGCGCCGAGCAGCGCGGCCACGACGACGTCGCGGCCGGTGCGCAGCGCGCCGTCGACCTGGACCGTGATGCGGTCGCGCAAACCGTTGAGCAGCAACGTCTGCTGCGTCTCGGCGAGCCCGATCTCCCACGGCGTCCCGGCGTGCTTGAGGGAGTTCAACGGGGACGCGCCGGTGCCGCCGTCGTGGCCGGAGATCAGCACGACGTCCGCGTGCGCCTTCGCCACGCCCGTCGCGACCGTGCCGACGCCGATCTCGCTGACCAGCTTCACGTGGACGCGGGCCCGCTCGTTCGCGTTCTTCAGGTCGTGGATGAGCTGGGCGAGGTCCTCGATGGAGTAGATGTCGTGGTGCGGCGGCGGAGAGATCAGCCCCACGCCCGGCGTCGAGTGCCGGGTCCTGGCCACCCACGGGTACACCTTGTGCCCGGGGAGCTGGCCGCCCTCGCCGGGCTTGGCGCCCTGCGCCATCTTGATCTGCAGGTCGTCGGCGTTGGTGAGGTACTCCGAGGTCACGCCGAACCTGCCGGACGCGACCTGCTTGATGGCGCTCCGCCTGGTCGCGTCGTGCAGCCGGTCGGCGTCCTCGCCGCCCTCGCCGGTGTTGGAGCGCCCGCCGAGCGCGTTCATCGCGATGGCGAGCGTCTCGTGCGCCTCCATCGAGATCGAGCCGTAGGACATGGCG
>DATMCA010000511.1:0-8202 GCA_035559015.1 Umezawaea sp.
TCGTCTGCTGACAGCGGTCCATCGGGGAGGCCACGACGGCGTCGATGGGGATGCCCTTGAGGCGGTCGACCAGTCCGAGGGCTTGGGCCTCCCCCTTCTCGCACAGGGAGACGCCCGGTGCGCGGCCGGCGAGCACGCCGGAGCCGTTGGCGGTGGAACGGGCATGTCGCAGGAGGATCACGGTGGCCACGAGACACCACCCTAGCGGTGCATCATCGGACGTCCGGTCGTGCCCGCGTTCCCCTGGGGAGTCCCGATGAAGGTTCGACGCTTGTCGGTCGTCGTGTGCGCGGTGGCCGCGGTCCTGGCGGGGTGCGGGTCCACACCCGCGCCGTCGGACCCGACCACGACGGTGGCGTCGGCACCCGCGCCGTCGACCACGGGTGAGGACTGCGGTGACACGGCGGCCGCGGTGAGGGCGGCGTTGGGCGGGTCGCCGGAGGTGACCGGGGTGACGGTGGTCGGGCAGTGCACGTCCGCGGTGGTGGCGACCTCGCTGTCCGCGGGCCCCGACGGCTCCGCCGCGGCGACCGCGATCTGCGAGAAGGCCGCCCCGATCTCCTACGCCGCGCAGGACGTGAACACGATCACCGTCAAGGCCTCCACCGGCGCCGAGCTGGCGGTGGGCATCAAGGGGGCGTCCTGCATCGCCTCGGCCTGACAGCGCGATGGCCCGGAACCACGCGGGTTCCGGGCCATCGCGACGGGTGCGTCAGTTGGCGGGCAGCAGGTTCATCGACAGCAGTCCCATGAGGACGATGCCGAGCATGACCCGGTACCACACGAACGCCGAGTAGCTGTGCTTCGAGACGTACTTGAGCAGCCACGCGATGGTGGCGTAACCGACCGCGAACGCGATGACCGTGGCCACGACCATCTGCGGCACGGTGGCGTCGTTCGGGCCGCGGTCCAACACGTCCGGGATGCTGAAGATGCCCGCGCCGAACACGGCGGGGATCGCCAGCAGGAACGAGTAGCGCGCGGCGGCCGCCCGGTCGAGCCCGAGGAACAGGCCCGCGGTGAGCGTGCCGCCGGAGCGGGAGACGCCGGGGATGAGCGCGAGGGCCTGGGCGAGGCCCATGCCGACGGCGTCCTTCATCGTCAGCTCCGACCGCGAGTGCTTGGCGAGCTGGTCGGCGAGGCCGAGCAGCAGGCCGAACACGATGAGCATCGTGGCCGTGATCCAGAGGTTCCTCGCGGACGTGCGGATCTCGTCCTTGAGGAGATAGCCCAGCACGCTGATCGGGATGGACCCGATGATCACGTACCAGGCCAGCCGGTAGTCCTTCTCCTTGCGCGCTTCCGCGCTGAACAGGCCGCGGAACCAGGCGGAGATGAACCGCCCGATGTCCTTGGCGAAGTAGATCAACACCGCCAGCTCGGTACCGAGCTGGATGACCGCCGTGAACGACGCGCCGGCGTCGTTGCCGAAGAACAACGTCGACGTGATCCGCACGTGCGCCGACGATGACACGGGTAGGAATTCGGTAAGTCCTTGAACCAGTCCGAGGACCAGGGCCTGCAACCAGCTCAACTACCCACTCCTGCCAGATCCAGAGCTTCCACCGCGGTGCGCAGCGCCGCGACTCCCTGCTCCAGATCTTGCAGCATCGGGGTGATGGTCAACGTGGTGACCCCGGCTTGGGCCAGACCCTGCATCTTCTCGGCGATCCGCTCCTTGGTGCCGAGCAGCGAGGTGGCGTCCAGGAACTCGACCGGGAGCGCGGCCATCGCGCCCGCGTAGTCGCGGTCGAGGTACTTGTCCTGCACCTCCTGGGCCTCCTTCTCGAAGCCCATCCGGGTGGCGAGGTCCTTGTAGAAGTTCTGCTTGCGGCTGCCCATGCCGCCGACGTAGAGCGCCGCGTACGGGCGGACCTGGTCGGCCAGCGCGCGCCAGTCGTCGCCGACGAACAGCGGCACGGTCGGGACGACGTCGAAGCCCTCCATGGTCTTGCCGGCCTTCTCGCGACCGGCCTTGACCGCGGCCAGGGACTCCGTGGAGTGCTCGGGCGAGAAGAAGATCGCGAGCCACCCGTCGGCGATCTCGCCCGCGAGTTCGAGGTTCTTCGGGCCGACGGCGGCGAGGTAGATCGGGATCTCCTCGCGGACGGGGTGCACGGTCAGCGTGAGCGCCTTGCCGGGGCCGTCGGGCAGCGGCAGGACGTAGTGCTGCCCCTCGTAGCGCAGCTTCTCGCGGCGCAGCGCCGTCTTGACGATGTCGACGTACTCCCGCGTGCGGGCCAGCGGCTTGTCGAAGCGCACGCCGTGCCAGCCCTCGGACACCTGCGGCCCGGACACGCCCAGGCCCATCCGGAAGCGGCCGCCGGACAGGGTGTCCAGCGTCGCGGCGGTCATCGCGGCCATGGCGGGCGTCCGCGCGGGGATCTGCAGGATGGCGCTGCCGACGTCGATGCGCTCGGTGTGCGCGGCGACCCATGACAGCACCGTGGGCGCGTCCGAGCCGTAGGCTTCGGCCGCCCACGCCACCGAGAAGCCGAGCCGGTCGGCTTCCTTGGCGAGTTCGAGGTTGTCGGCGTCGTTGCCGGCGCCCCAGTATCCGAGGTTCAGTCCCAATCGCACGGCGCTGACCCTACCGACCGGTAACAACATTCGGCGCAACCCAAGCCTGTGACGCCGGTCACGCTCGGCACGGTGGTCGAAGATCCACGACGTTCCCAGCTCAGCGCCGTCGTTGCCCTTAGGCTCGCCCGGTGGAACACCGACAGCTCGGCCGCAGCGGCCTGCGCGTCTCCAGGATGGCGCTGGGCACGATGACCTGGGGCCGCGACACCGACGCCGACGAGGCCGCCACCCAGCTGATGGCCTTCACCGAGGCCGGCGGCACCCTCGTGGACACCGCCGACGTCTACGTCGAGGGCGAGAGCGAACGCATCCTCGGCGGCCTGCTCGGCGAAGTGGTGCCCCGCGACGACCTCGTCATCACCACCAAGGCCGTCGCCCGCCGCAACGAGGGCCCGTTCGGCGGCGGAGCCTCCCGCGGCGCGCTGCTCGGAGCCCTCGACGGCTCCCTGCGCCGCCTCGGCGTCGACCACATCGACCTGTGGCAGCTCCACGCGTGGGACCAGTCGGTACCGCTGGAGGAAACCCTCTCCGCCCTGGACGCCGCCATCACCTGCGGCAAGGTCCGCTACGTCGGCGTCTCCAACTACTCCGGCTGGCAACTCGGCACCGCCGCCACCCTGCAACGCGCGCTGCCCGGCCGCAACCCGCTCATCTCCACCCAGGTCGAGTACTCCCTGCTGGAACGCGGCGTCGAACGCGAGGTCGTCCCCGCCGCCGCCCACCACGGCCTCGGCCTGCTCCCCTGGGCCCCGCTCGGCCGCGGCGTGCTCACCGGCAAGTACCGCAACGGCACCCCGCCGGACTCGCGCGGCGCCTCCTCCCACATGGCCGGCTACGTCGAGCAGCACCGCAACGACCGCGCCACCCGCATCGTGCAGGCGGTGGTGACCGCGGCCGACGGCCTGGGCACCTCCCCCCTGTGCGTCGCCCTCGCCTGGGTCCGCGACCGCCCCGGCGTCGTGTCCCCCGTGGTCGGCGCGCGCGACACCAACCAGCTGCTGGGCGCGCTCGTCGCCGAGGACCTCACCCTGCCGCCCGCGATCCGCGCGGCGCTGGACGACGTGAGCACCGTCGAGCTGGCGTACCCCGAACGCCCCATGGGCTAGCGCCCCACCGCCTGCGCGGGACCGCCCGGCAGGTCGTCCGGCAGTCCACACCACGCCGTTCCCGTGGCCCGGCAGTCGTTCCGGCCGCCGGGCCACTTCACGTCCGCGTGACCGCCTCACCCCCCGCGGGCCGCGAACGGCTCGACGAGGAGACCGGTCACTGGCGGGAGTTCTCCGCCGCGATGGACCGACTCGTGCTCACAGTGCGGAAGGACGCGACATGACCACGACCTCCACCCCCTGGAACGACCCGGCCCGACTCGAACTCGCCCTGCGCGGCGTGCACAAGACCCTCGCCGACGAGGTCCTCGCCGAGGTCGAGGAGCACTGCGCCGATACCGGCGACACCCCGGAGGAGGCGTTCGGCACACCCGCGGTGGTCACCGCCGAGGTCGCCGACCACCGCGTGCCCCCGGTCGACCGCGCCAAGCGCGACCGCGGCGGCACCACCGTGTTCGAGGCGTGGTCCGCGGTGATCGGCCGCGTCGGCCTGACCGCCGTCGTGGTGGGCGTCTTCGCCTGGTTCCGGCAGGGCTTCACCATCCCCCTCACACCCGCGGGCCTGACGGGCGTGCCGATCGTCTACGCGGCGATGATGAGCCTGCTGTACGCGGGCACCATCGCCCGCCTCCTGGGCAAACCCCGCACCGTGGTGCCCGCCTGGATCGCCGCGGGCGCGTTCGTGGTGCCGGCGGCGTGCGCGTTCGTCCTGCTGCCGCGCGACCCGGTCGCGTCCATGCCCGTGCCGACGTTCCTGGTCGTGGGCGGACTGCTGGTGTGGTGGGCCTACGCCCGCGAATCCTCCGCCGACCTCACCAAGGCCACCGAGGACGCCGCCGAATGGCTCGACGAGCTGCGCGGACTGCTCGAAGGCCGCCACGACGTCGCACCCGACCGCGCCGACGACCTGGCCAGGGAGACCGCCCAGCGCCTCGCGGCCAGCGACCGCACACGAGTACGCCGTGACGCTCGCCCGCCACCAGCCCGCGGCCCCCGCGTGGTGGCAGCGCGACACCACGCGCCACTGGCTGGTCCTCGCGATCGCCTCCACCTACTTCGCGACGGCCGTGCTCGGCGACCAGCCCACCTGGTACTTCGTCACCGCCCTGGTCGCGCTGCTCCTGTCGGCCGCGCTGCTGATCGGCGCCCTGCGCCGCCGCTGACCACCGGTCACGGCTGCACGTCGACCATCCGGAACCACTCCAGGACACCGGGGACCCGCTCGTCCAACCACGTCGCGAGGTCGGCGGCCACCGCGATCGACTCCGGCGTCCGCAGGTGCTCGGCCAGGTACTCCACCATCGATTGGATCCGCAGCAACGGCGGCGGATGACTGCCCGCGAACGGCACGACCCGACCCGTCGCCTCCGCCAGCACCGCCACCACCTCGTGCAGCGCCAACACCAGCAGCACCGCGCCCACCAGGTACGGCTCGACCGTGTCGCGCTCCCACGGACTCACCCCCACCAGGCTCGACAGCATGATCTCCGCCGCCAGCCGATCCGCCTCGTACTCGCGCGGCCACCCCACCGCCTGCATGTCCAACGCCCCCACCGGGGTGTTCGCGTCGGTCTGCCGCCACGACGCGAGCAGGTGACCGGCGTGCACGTGCGCCATCTCGTGCGCCACGACGAACTGCGTGGCCCGCCGAGCCATCAACCGCAGCAGGTCCAAGCGCTGCCCCGCCAGGTCCGGCAACGCGCGAGCCCCCGCCGCGCCGTTGCCGAACAGGTGCGCGTTGAACACCTCCGCCAGCGCGGGCGCGGCGAACGGCGGCTCCAGCAGCGGCGCCTCCCCGAACGACGACCGCGACACGATCATGATCTTCAACACGTCCGGCACCAGGTGCAGCAACCCGCTGTCCACGAGCACCAGCACCCCTGTACCCGGCATCGGACGGCACAACCCGTTCATCGACCCCGTCGGGAACACCCCCGCGAAGAACGGCGTCCGCACCGCCTGACCCGCCACCTCCGCCAACTCGAACAGCTCGTCGGCCTGCCCGTCCAACACGTCCTGCGACGCCCGCAACTCCGCCACCGAGTACGCGTCAGGACGCAGCCGAACCGCCCCCAACCGGTGCAACCTCGCAGGTACGGGCTCCGCGGCCACCTGCGACCAGGTGTGGTAGCGGTCGCTGCGATCCAGCCTCGCCCGCCCCGCCACCAACCCGTCCGAGACCCGGTGCTGCCGGAGCAACTCGACGTGCCTGTCCCGCAACGACCCGACCGTCATCACGCACCTCTCTCGCCCACCCCGATGGTCGCGCGCCGGACGCCCCCGCTGCCTCGATCGGGCGACTATCACCTTCGTGGACCAACGAGAACACCCGCCCCCCGGCGTGACCACGACGGTTTCGTCGTGGATGCTGGAGGGGCGTTTCGCGAATGGGGTACCGGGGTCACCCGGCCGCTTGGGAGGTTCCACGTTGCGTCGACTGGCCGCTGCACTGCTCACCGGGGCGGTGATGGTCGGCGGCTGCGCCACGAGCGAGGAGCCCAACGACCCGCTCCAGGTCGCGGCCACCCTCGTGGCGGCAACCCCCACGCCCTCCCCGGAGCAGGCGACCACCCCCGCCGGCACCGTCCTGCCGCTGACGGGCAACGCCACCGCCGTCGCGTTCACCGCGGGCACCCTCGCCGTCGCCGTCCAGGACCCGCCGTCCGTGCGGCTCTACGCGCTGCCCGACCAGACCCCCAGGACCGTCGCCCTCCCCGGCCCCGCCGCCCGACTCGTCGTCGCCGGTGACCGCGTCGAAGCGACCATCCCCACCAGCGGCGTCGTCATCAGCGTCAACCCCGCCGACGCCACGACCACCAGCACCGCCGTCGGCGGCGGCCCGGTCGACGTCGCCACCCTCGGCGACAAGACCGTCGTGGCCCAGCGCGACGCCCGCTCCGTCCGCGTCGGCGACCACCAGGTCGGCCCCGTCACCAGCCCGGACCAGGTCTTCGTCATCGACGGCCACATCGTCGTCCTCGACCGCCTGCGCAGCGCCGTCTTCGACCTCGACCCCACCACGGACACCCTCGGCGCGGGCTTGCGCGCGGGTGACGGCGCCACCAACGCCGTCACCGACCGCTTCGGCCGCGTCCTGGTGACCGACACCCGCGGCGGCGAACTCCTCGCCTTCACCGCGAACCCGCTGATCATGCGTCAGCGCTACCCCGTGCCGGGCGGCCCCTACGGGCTCGCCTACGACCCGCGCACCGACTTGGCGTGGGTGACGCTCACCGAGAAGAACGAAGTGGTTGCCTACCACGTCGCCGGTGGCGAACCGGAGGAGAAGTTCCGGTTTCCCACCGTCCGCCAGCCCGATTCGGTGGCGGTCGATCCAGGTAGTGGGCGGGTGTTCATCGCATCCGCGGACGGCCAAGGGATACAGGTGATCTCGCCGTGAACGAAGGAGTGACCGACGGGGATTGGGAGTACCGGCCGCTGCGGCTACCTCCCGGCGTTTCCCGAAGAACCGCAGCGACCCAACTGGGCACCCTCGCGGAGTTCGCGGGCTGGGAACTCTCCCGCGTACTCCTCTACGGCGACGGCACCCGCAAGGTCTGGCTACGCCGCCGCCGCACAGCGGCAACCATGCCCGGCCTGAGCATCTAGCCACCACAACCAGACGCTCAGCCCACCACCGCCGGGACAGCCCACCCGGCGGACGCCCTGACGCCGCGCACGCCCAGGCTGCCTGACGCCCAAGGCCGCCAGAGCGACCAGTGGGTCAGGCCCAGCAACGACACCTCCGCGCTGGATGCCGGGTGCCCGCAGACTGACAGATCGCGCCGGCAAACCTCGCGACCACACCAGCCCACGACGCTCCGCCAAACCGCAACAGGCCGATAAGACCACCGCGCCCATATCGCCCAGCGGACTCACACCCCCACGACCACCCCGTGCCGATGACAGCCCGAAGACTCGCACTCATCCAGCCGGAACGCGCGCAACCACCACCCGCGATCAGGCTCGAACAACGCCGCGAACACCGCAGCCGAGACTGAGCCGAGCTTGTCCTGCCGGGGCCGGCCTGAAGCCACACCGACTGGGGCCGGGATGGCTTGAGCCAGCCAGGGCAGGGCTGGCAGGTGCTCGAAGTTCGGGTGATCTTCGGGCCTGGTGGTTGGTGCTGCCTGAGTTGAGCGGACGTTCGAGCAGGCTCGTGAGGCAGCTCGGCCTGTCATGGGTGAGTTATGGGTGGAATGGGACCGCCCGCCCACCTCAAACCTGCCCAGCCCAGCGCGCCCCAGCTCCGGGCGCCCAGGCGAACCCAGGTCACATCGTCCCAGCCCAGGCCTGCCCAGTGAGTTCACACCAGCCCAGCTCCAGTCAGGTCCGCTCCAGCCCAGCCCAGCCCAGGCCAGCCTGCTCAGCCCAAGCCTGCTGCCAGTCCAGCTGTCATGGCCACCTCGCGTTGGTGCGCGGGGGGGTGTCCCTATGTTGGTTGTCAAGCTGCAATGGAGGCGGGAACGGCCTCGGCGGGGTGCCGGTAGTGGGTGCGGTTGCGCAGCATCGC
>DATMCA010000512.1:0-3617 GCA_035559015.1 Umezawaea sp.
GCCGCCGGACGATCAGCTCGCTGCGGGGCACGCTGATCGTGTGGGTCGTGTGTGCGCGGGTAGAGGCCGGATCGGCGCCGGATGATCAGCTGAGGCGGGCTGCGGCGCGGGCGAACCGGGCAACGACCTCCGCGCGACCGCGGGGCGAGCGCATCTCCACGGGTACCCAGCGGACGAACTCGAGCCGGTGCAGGTCGCGCAGCCAGTCTTTGCGCTGCTTCTCGGCGAACAGAGCGCGGGGCTCGTCGTACTTGCCGGCACCGTCGGCCTCGCCCACGACCCGGCCGAAGAGCATGTCGACCTTCGCGACACGGCCCGCCCCGTCCGTGAACGGCACCTGCAGCCGCAGCCGTGATAGCCCGGCCTCCAGCAGCCACCATCGTGACATCGACTCGAACCAGTTCGCGGCCAGCGGGTCTGCGCGCTCGACGACCAGCTCGGCGGCCCGCTCCGCGTCCCGCGACCGGGTCCGCCGGCACCGCAGCGCGGCTGACAGCCGGGCTGTCGAGGTGAGCCCGCAGGCCAGCGCCGCGTCGGCGACGGCCAGCGCCGAGTCCGGCGGCAGCACGTCGCAGCAGTCGAGGACCAGCCGGGCGCCGGCTAGCACCGGCACGCCGGCGACGTCGAGGACGTCCGCATCGTCGTAGTCGAGCACGTGCACGTCGCCCCGAAGCGGATCGTTGGTCGGGGCCGTGGTCGTCGGGTGATGGCGGCGCGTGGGTCGAGGGGCCCGGGCGGGAGGGGCAGCCCGAGCAGCCGCACCGCGCTCAGGTGTGAGACGACCGCGGGCCCGGTCGGGACCGGCCAGGAGCGCGGCCAGGAGCGCGGCGCACTGGGCGTGGTGGGCGGGGTCGGCGATCAGCGGCTCCGGCGTCTGCACGGTGAACGCCCCGTCGGCGTAGACCCCGCGGCGGGCCCGCCGCCACGGCCCCGCGTCCAGCAGGCGCCGGACGGCGCTGTCGTTCACCCCCAGCGCCCGGCACTGCGCCGCGGTAATCACCCCTCCCTCGGCGGCGGCGAGCTGGCGCATCCGCGTGCTCGCGTCGAGCAGCGGTGCGGACAGCGGAAGCCTGCGGCGACCCATGTGGCCAGGGTGGACGGGATGCCCATGGAGCGCGAACGGCTGTCCACAGGCCGAGCTGATCGTCGGGGAGGTATGGGCGCATCCAGGGGCCGGATAGCCACCGGATGACGCTTCTATGTTTGTCAAGCAGGAGTTTCGACGTTGGTGATCATGGTGTTGGTGAGGGCGCGGTAGAGCTCGCGGGCGATGTACCGCTTGAGGCAGCGGCGGATCTCGCGGGAGGTTTTGCCCTCGGCGCGGCGGCGGGCGACGTAGGCGCGGGTTCTGGGGCAGCTGGCCATGCGGGTCAAGGCGATGGTGTGCAGGGCGCGGTTCAGCGCGCGGTCCCCGCCGCGGTTGAGCCGATGGCGCACCGTCTGGCCGCTGCTGGCCTCGAGCGGGCTGGCGCCGGCCAGGGCGGCGAACGCGGCGTCGCTGCGGACCCGGCCGGGGTGGGAGAAGCTCACCACGACCTGGGCGGCGACGACCGGGCCGACGCCGCGGCGGTCGGTCAGCCCGGGGGCCAGGTCATCGACGATGGTCTGCAGCTGGGCCCGGTTGGCGGCCAGGGCGCGGCGGGCCTCGCGCACGGCCATGGCGAGGCGGCGGATCTCGGCGTGGCGCACGGCCTGGGCGCGGGTGGCGTCGTGGGGCAGGCGGCGGCGGGCCAGCGTGGTCAGGGTGGCGTCAGTGAGCGCGCCGCGGGCGAGCCGACCGTCGTCATCGCCGTCGTCGCCGTCGTCGTGTCCGTTGTCGCCGTCGCCGCCGCCGTCGCGCAGGAGCGCGCGCAGCCGGTTGATCTGCGCGGTGCTGGTCACGGTGAGGTCGTGGCGGGCGTCGAGCAGGATCCGCAGGGCGTCGCGGTCGCCGTCGGCGCGGGGGGTCGGGAGCCGGTCGAGCGGGAGTTGCAGGGCGAACTGCACGGCCAGGTGTGCGTCGATCGGGTCGGACTTGCCGCGCCCGCGGCGACTCTTGCGGGTGGGCTGCTCGGCCTCGATCACCGGTAGGCCGGCGGCGGTCACGGCGCGGGCCACCCCCACCCCGTAGCTGCGGGTGCCCTCGATCGACACCGCCAGCCGGGGGCCGGGGGCATGCTCGGCGATCCAGGCCAGCAGCCCGGCGTAGCCGCGGGTGTCGTTGGTGATCGTGCAGGTCGCGGTCGGCGCTCCGGTCGGAAGCGCGATCTCGACATGGTGGGTGTCGCGGTGGGTGTCGATGCCGACCACGGCGTCGACGACTTCTGCCAGCATGGGCACGGGCCTGGTCCTCTCCGGGGGAGCGGGTCAACGGTCGGCACCGGCCTGGATGGGGTCACCGAGCGGCACATCTGTGACGGGTCACGCCCTACCGGGCGGACAGGCTTCTGATCAGGCCAGCTGGTGGGCCAGGCCGGTGCCGGCGACCACGACGGACAAGTCATCCGCAGGACACGCCGAAGCGGTCGGATCAGCTTCGAGTCACACCGGGTCACCAGCACCGAGCCTGGCGGTCCTCCACCCAGGAGCACCGCAACGACACTCACAGATCAGCTCGCTGCGAGGCGAGCGATCGCGCGCAGGTTGCCGGTCCGCGCAAAAGGCTGCCGCCGCTTACAGGAGAGCTGTCATTGCAGGCACGCTCAGCTCTGCGTGACCTCGAACGTGGCAGCCAGCTCGGCGGTCGAATCGCCGCCCACCCACACGTCGAAGGTCGAGGCGTCGGTGACCCAGTCGCGGACCGCTGCGTTCCAGTACCGCCGCTCGTCCGGACCCACCGGGAACGAAAGCGTGCGCGACTCGCCGGCCGTGAGCGTGACCCGTTCGAAGCCCTTGAGCTCGCGGACGGGACGTGACGCGGTGCCGTGTCGCTGGTGGAGGTAGAGCTGCACGACCTCGGCGGCTTCCCGGTCGGCGTGGTTGCTCACCCGCACCGAGACCGTGACCGTCGCGTCGGGTGTGATCGACGGGCGGTCGACTGTGAGGTCCGAGTAGGCGAACGTGCCGTAGCTCAACCCGTACCCGAACGGAAACAGGGGAGTGCTGGCCTCGTCCCAGTACCGGCGGCCCTGATTGTCCGGCTCGTGCGAGCGGGTGTGGGAGTACACGATCGGCACCTGCCCGACCGTGCGCGGCCAACTGAACGGCAGTTTGCCGCTGGGCGAGACGTCACCGAACAGAAGATCGGCGACGGCCGTGCCCCCGGAGGTGCCGGGGTACCAGATGTCGAGGATGGCCGGCACGTTGTCGGCGGCCCATCGCAGATCGAGCGGCCGGCCGTTCATCACGAGCAGGACGACTGGGGTGCCGGTCGCGACGACGGCCTGGAGGAGCTCCAGCTGCCGCCCTGGGAGGTCAAGGGACGACCGTGACGCCTGCTCGCCGATCATGTTCTGCCACTCGCCGACGACGACGACCGCGACGTCGGCGTCGGCGGCGATTCGCACGGCGCGACCGAACTCGGCGTCCTCGTCGAAGCCTTCCGGGTCAGCCGGCCGGTTGCCGCCGAACATGTCGAATATCGATGGAGACAGCCGCTGGGCGACGCCGACGCCGGGCGCGTGGTCGACGCTCACCCG
>DATMCA010000513.1:0-5710 GCA_035559015.1 Umezawaea sp.
GAGCAGTGCCCGCCCGGTGAACCGGGGATGCTGTACATCGGCGGCTGCGGTGTCGGGCTCGGGTACGTCGGCACCGAGACCAACTCGGCCTCGTTCATCGACGATCCGTTGTACGGCAGGCTCTACCGCACGGGCGACATCATCAGCCAGGACGTGACCGGTCTCATGCGCTTCATCGGCCGCGACGACGACCAGGTCAAGGTCCGCGGTTTCCGGATCGAGCTGGGGGAGCTGGAGAGCGCCGCGCTGGAACACCCCAGGGCCCGCAACTCCGCCGCGTGGGTCTTCGACGCCCCCGTGCTCGGTCCGGTGCTGACGCTCGCCGTCCAGATCGACGACGTGGACCCCGAGGACCCCGAGACCGTGCTCAAGGGTGAGCTGACCGGCGTCCTCGCCGACCGCCTGCCCGACTACATGCTCCCCGGGCGGATGGTGCTCCTCGGCGACTGGCCGACCAACCCCAACGGCAAGACCGACAAAGCCGCGCTGCGCGCGATCTTCGACCAGGAGTGACCATGTCCGAGTCCGAGTTCACCGTGGTGGTCAACAACGAGGAGCAGCACTCCATCTGGCCGGTCGGCAGGCAGGTGCCCGCCGGCTGGCGGGAGATCGGCGTGACCGGGTCCCGCCGGCAGTGCCTGGACCGCATCGAACAGCTGTGGCCGGACATCCGCCCGCTGAGCGTTCGCCGTGGTACCGGCGAGCCCCGGTAGACGGGAATCATCCGTTTTCCTGATCTGGGCACGGTAGGGCGAAATGTCCGACCGCACGGCCGAGAGCCTCACGCTCCCGGAGCGGGTGAGTGGTCTAGGCCAATTGGGTGACGGTGGCGAGACGGTCCTGACAACGTGGACAAGGTTGGCCGAATTCGTTGACAGCGCGGGCGAAACCGCTCGAAGGTGAGGAAAGGAGTGGATCTCGCGTACCGGTGTTCCACACGTGACGACCACTCTCGGCGACGGCGCGCACTTCGGCGCCACGTCGAACACCGGCTTTCCCGCGCGCCGCGATCTCTCCGTCAACGTCGAAGGAGACCATTCCATGCTCCAGCCTGGCCCTGGGCGAGGAATCCGCGGACTTCTGGTCGTCGCGGTGCTGTCGTTGGTGGTCTCGGTGGTGTTGGGCGTGCGCTCGGCACCCACGGCCGACGCCGTGACCACGACGGTCGCCCTCAACGGCGCGAGCACCGGCCGCACCTTCGACGGTGTCGGCGCGATCAGCGGCGGTGGCGGCAACTCCCGGTTGTTGATCGACTACCCGCCCGCGCAGCGCGCGCAGATCCTCGACTACCTGTTCAAGCCGAACTACGGCGCCGCGGTGCAGCTGCTGAAGCTGGAGATCGGTGGCGACGCGAACTCCACCGACGGCGCCGAACCCAGTCACCAGCACGTCCGCGGCGAGATCAACTGCGACGTCGGCTACGAGTTCTGGCTCGGCGAGGAAGCCGTCGCCCGCAACCCCGGCATCAAGCTGGTCGCCCTGCCGTGGGCCGCGCCGGGGTGGATCGGCAACGGGAACTTCTGGACCCAGGACATGATCGACTACGACATCTCCTGGCTCGACTGCGCCAAGGGGCACGGTCTGACCATCAGCTACCTCGGCGGCTGGAACGAACGCGGCCGTGACAAGACCTGGTACAAGAACCTGCGGTCGGCGCTGAACGCCCGCGGGTACACCTCGGTGCAGATCGTGGGGGACGACACCGGGTGGGACACGGCCGACGACATGCTCTCCGACGGCGCGTTCAACAATGCGGTCGGCGTGGTCGGGTCGCACTACCCGTGCGGCTACCTGTCCGACGCGACCTCGTGCGGGTCCTCGGCGAACGCCGTGGCGACCGGGAAACCTCTGTGGGCCAGCGAGTTCGGCTCGCAGGACTACAACTCGGGATCGGTTCCCTACATCCGCAGCATCACCCGCGGCTACCTCGACGGGCAGATGACCGGGTTCCTGAACTGGCCGCTGGTCGCCGCGCTCTACCCCAACCTGCCCTACGCGACGGTGGCGCTGGCCGTCGCCGGCTCGCCGTGGTCGGGTTCCTACCAGCTGGGGAAGAACCTGTGGGCCAACGCCCAGGTCGCCCAGTTCACCCAGCCCGGCTGGAAGTTCCTCACCGGCTGGGCGAGCGGCTACCTCGGCGGCAACCGCGCGAACGGCAGCTACATCTCCCTCAAGTCCACCAACGGAACCGACTACTCCACGGTCTACGAGACCACCGGCACCACCGCCGCTCAGACCGTGAACGTCTCCGTCGCGGGAGGGCTGAAGACCGGCACCGTGCACGTCTGGTCGACCGACCTCGGATCGTCCAACACCGCCGACCACTTCGTGAAGCAGGCCGACATCACCCCGAGCGGCGGGGCGTACTCGCTGACCCTGCAACCGAACCGCGTCTACACCGTCACCACCACGACCGGGCAGGGCAAGGGCACCGCGACCAGCCCCGCGACCGGGGCGCTGCCCCTGCCGTACTCCGACGACTTCGACGGCTACGCCACCCGTGACATGGCGAAGTACTTCTCCACCATGCAGGGCGCCTACGAGGTCCGCCCCTGCGCCGCGGGTCGCGGCGGGCAGTGCCTCCAGCAGGTCGCGCCGGTCAAGCCGATCAACTGGCAGGACGACAGCGACGCCTACGGTCTCGTCGGCGACCCGACGTGGAGCGACTACACCGTCAGCGTCGACGTCGACCTGCGGCAGGCGGGCACGGTGACGCTGCTCGGGCGGGCGAACACGCAGAACCGCCCGCAGGGCAAGCAGGCCGCCTACCAGTTGCGGATCGGCGACGGCGGGGCCTGGTCGATCGCCAAGAACAGCAGCGGCGGCGTCCTCACGACCCTGACCTCCGGCACGCGCCCGGCGCTGGGCCTGAACACCTGGCACAACGTCACGCTCGGCTTCTCCGGCAACCGGATCACCGCGACCCTGGACGGCTCGCAGCTCGGTGCGGTCACCGACACCTCCTTCACCGCGGGGCAGGTCGGGTTCGGCGTCGTCGGGTACCAGACGAACCTGTTCGACAACCTCACCGTCACCCCCAACGCGGCCGGTGACTTCGGCGGCATCCTCAAGGGCCTGGAATCCGGGCTGTGCGCCGACGTGCCCGGCCAGAGCCAGACCAACGGCACCGCCATCGCCTTGTGGGACTGCAACGGCGGCGCCAACCAGGTGTGGACGGCGACCCCGGCCAAGCAGCTCACCGTCTACGGCACCAAGTGCCTCGACGCGGGCGGCTCCACCGACGGGACCGCCGTCCGCATCGAGGACTGCGCGACGGGCGGCCGTCAGCAGTGGACCGTCAACGCCGACGGCTCGGTCGTGAACACCGGGTCGGGCAAGTGCCTGGACGTGACCGGGCACGGCACCGCCACCGGTTCCGCCCTGGTGATCTGGGGTTGCAACGGTGGCGCCAACCAGAAGTGGACCCGCGCCGACACGACCGGCATCCTCAAGGGCCAGGAGTCCGGCAAGTGCGTCGACGTCCCGGCGGCCAACCAGACCAACGGCACCAGGCCAGCGCTGTGGGACTGCAACAACGGCACCAACCAGGCGTGGACGTCGACCACCACCAACCAGCTCAAGGTGTTCGACACCAAGTGCCTGGAAGCGGCGGGCGGCGCCACCGCGGACGGGACCCCGATCCAGATAACCGACTGCACCGGATCGGCCGGGCAGCAGTGGAGGGTCCGGTCCGACGGCGCGGTCGTCAACGTCGGCTCCGGCAAGTGCCTGGACGTGACCGCGCACGGCACCACCAACGGCACCGAGTTCGTCATCTGGCCCTGCACCGGTGGCGCGAACCAGAAGTGGTCGCGCGGCTAGGAGTTCTCGCCGGATCCTCGTGACCCGCTCCGGCGGGGCGTCACCACCGTGACGTCCCGCCGTCGGCACGGTCTAATCCGCCGGCTGAGTCGTGGGCCCGTCCCACCCGATCCTGCGGACGATTGGCCGCCTGCCTCGCCTTCGACACCGTGGAAGCAGGAAATCCCGGTACAGGAGGCCAAGGAAATGATCAAGAAACTACTGCTCGCACTGGCCGTTGCCGTTCCGCTGGTCGGCGTGGCGGGTGCGGGCGGCGCGTCCGCCGCTCCGTGGCACTACGGCACCGATCCGGCGGGGACGGGGTGCAACTCCAACGCCGCGCAGATCGCCTCGCGGAACATCTCCACGCCCGCTGGCAACGTCACCGTCCAGGTGTTCTACTCCTACAGTTGCTCCACCAACTGGATCCGCGTGACCGGCAACCCCGGCGGGGGCTGGACCGACAAGTGGATCTCGGCCGACGGCGGTGCGGAGCTGTACGAGACCGACTACGGCTACGGCTCCAGCTACTCGATGCAGGTGTACGCACCGGGGGCGACGTGCGTCAACTTCCGGGTCCAGCTCGTGGACACCGCGGGCGGGTACTACGGCGGCACCGGCTACGAGCGCGTCTGCTGACCGCACCGGTCGGCCCGGCGGACTGCCGGGCCGACCGGCCGCCGGTCGTGCCGCACCGCGAGCGGTGCCCGGACCGCAAAAATAGGCAACCGGTTCGGCGGCACTCCCGACGGCGGGCGCGGGCGACGATACCGTTGTGGACAACGAAAGATCGCCATCGTTACGCGTCGACGCCGAGACCGCCACCGTGCTGCGCGAGGCCTACCACAAGATCAGGGCGTTGCCGCGCAACGACCACTACGCGCTCTACGACTACGTCCGCGCGGTCACGGGCAAACTGGCCCCGGTCGACTCGTTCTACATCGGCTTCCTACACGGCGCGAACCGGGTGCGCTTCCCCTACGGCTACGAGGCGGGCAGGTACGACGACCCCGCGTCGCACACCTACGGGCCGCACGGCCAGACCGCGTGGCTGATCAAGAACCGCGTCACCTACCGCTATGCCTACGACAACGGTGCCGTCCTGCACGCGGGCGTCATGTTCGGCGACATCAGCAGGCGCTCGGCGGACGCCGTCACCGTGCCCCTGCTGCGGTCCGACGGGGCCGGGGGGAGCAGGGTCTTCGGGATGCTCTCCATGCAGAGCTACACGCCGGACGTCTTCGACGACAACGCGGTGCGCGCCGTCGAATGGCTCACGACCCTGCTGGCACGGGTGCTCGGGCGCGACCACGAGGACTGCGAAGCCCTGCAACGCCTTCCTGCGGGTGACCGCGACGTCTACCCGGTCACGTCGGACCACATCGTCGAGTACCTGTCCTCCCGCGTCGCCGCGGTCAGGGGCGTCGCCGAACTGGCCCGTGCCGAACCGATCGACGACCGCCTTGTCGCCATCGTCCGCGCTTGTGAGCAGATCCAGTCGGAGCTCATGGAGATGACCCTCGACATCGACGACGGCCCGGAGCGGCGGTTCCTGTCCCTCACGCCGGTCGAGCAGGAGATCGCGCTCCAGTTGGCCGACGGCGTGGACAACGAGAGGATCGCCGCGGAATCGGGGCGCAGCCCGCACACCGTGAAGACCCACCTGCGGAGCATCTTCCGGAAGTACGGGATGGGAGCTCGGGGCGAGGTGGCCGAGGACGTGCGCCGACACCTGGCCCGGTGACTGGTCTTCCGGGTCCCCGTGGTCGAAGGCCGGCGCGCTCGACAGGGATAGGGGCGGGTGAGCCCTACCGTGACTCGGGGGCCAACAGGATCGAGTCCACGCCTCAGGACGCGTGTGGCCGATCGCCCTCGCCGTCGAAGGACTGACGGGAACGGCGGCGGATCG
>DATMCA010000514.1:0-2686 GCA_035559015.1 Umezawaea sp.
AGGGCAACTACGCGGCGGCGAACGCGTTCCTCGACGCACTGGCGCGGCACCGGAGGGCCCACGGGCTGCCCGCCGTCGCGCTGGCCTGGGGGCTGTGGGCCGACGCCAGCGAGATGACCGGCCACCTGGACGACGTGGACCTGCGGCGGATGCGGCGCAGCGGTGTGCTGCCGCTGTCGACGCGGGACGGCATGGCGCTGTTCGACGCCGCGCCCGGCGTGGACGCGTCGCTGCTGGTCGCCGCTCGGATCGACCTCGCGGCGTTGCGCGGTGACGCGGTTCCGGCGCTGTTCAAGGGGTTGGTGCGCGCACCGGCCCGGCGCGGTGTCGCGGCTTCCGGCGCCGGCGAGCAGGCCGGGCCGTCGCTCGCGCAACGGGTCGCGGGGCTCGAACCCGCCGACCGGGAACGCGTGCTGACCGACGTCGTGCGCGGCGAGGCCGCCGACGTGCTCGGCCACTCGACGGCCGTCTCGATCGGACCCGACCGGCAGTTCAAGGACATCGGGTTCGACTCGCTCACCGCCGTCGAACTGCGCAACCGGCTCAACGGCGTCACCGGCCTCCGGCTGCCGACGACGCTGGTCTTCGACCACCCCACGCCGAAGGCGGTCGCCCGGTTCGTGGCGGAGGAGCTGCCGACGGGGAACTCCGGGCTGGCGGGGCAACTCGACCAGCTCGAAGCCGGGCTGTGGGCGGACAGCGTCGACCACGAGGTCGTCGCCGAACGGCTGGAGAAGCTGGTGCTGCGGCTGCGGGAACCGGCACGCGTGGCGGCCGAGGCCGATATCGACACGGTGTCGGTGGACCGGCTGCTCGACCTGATCGACGAGGAGTTCGACCTTTCCTGACCGGCACTGCACGTTGACGAGGAAGTGAAGTCGTGGAAGAGCAGCAGGACAAGGTCGTCGACTACCTGAGGCGGGTCACCACCGACCTCCGGCGCACCCGCAAGCAGTTGCAGGACCTGGAGTCCAGGAACGCCGAGCCGATCGCGATCGTCGGCATGGCGTGCCGGTTCCCCGGCGGCGTCGAGTCGCCGGAGGACCTGTGGCGCCTGGTCTCGGACGAGGTGGACGCGATCGGTCCGTTCCCGGACGACCGGGGGTGGGACCTGGAGTCGTTGTACGACCCCGATCCCGAGACCTCGGGCACCAGCTACGTGCGCGACGGCGGGTTCCTGTCCGACGTCGCCGGGTTCGACGCCGGGTTCTTCGGGATCTCGCCGCGCGAAGCGCTCGCCATGGACCCGCAGCAGCGGCTGCTGCTGGAGGTCGCGTGGGAGTCGTTCGAACGCGCGGGCATCGACCCCACGACCCTGCACGGCAGCCGGACCGGCGTCTTCATCGGCGCCACGACCCAGGAGTACGGCCCGCGCGTGCAGTCCGCGCCGCAGGTCGTGGAGGGCACGCTGCTCACCGGCAGCACGCTGAGCATCATGTCCGGCCGGATCGCCTACCGGATGGGCTTCGTCGGCCCGGCGCTCACGGTGGACACCGCGTGCTCGTCGTCGAACGTGGCGCTGCACCTGGCGGTGCGGTCGCTGCGGTCCGACGAGTGCTCGATGGCCGTCGTCGGCGGTGTGGCGGTCATGTCGACGCCGTCCGGGTTTATCGAGTTCTCCCGCCAGCGCGGGCTGTCCGCCGACGGCCGGTGCCGCGCGTTCGCCGCGTCCGCCGACGGCACCGGCTGGGGCGAGGGCACGGGCGTGGTGGTGCTGGAACGCCTGTCCGACGCCGTGAGCAACGGCCACCGCGTGCTCGCGGTCGTGCGCGGCACCGCGGTGAACTCCGACGGTGCGTCGAACGGCCTGACCGCGCCGAACGGTCCGTCGCAGCAGCGGGTGATCCGCGCGGCGCTGGCCGACGCCGGTCTGTCCACTTCGGACGTCGACGTGGTGGAGGCGCACGGCACCGGCACCACGCTGGGTGACCCGATCGAGGCCGAGGCGATCCTGCGCACCTACGGGTCGGACCGCGCGGAACCGCTGTGGCTCGGGTCGTTGAAGTCGAACATCGGCCACACCCAGGCCGCGGCGGGCGTGGCCGGGGTGATCAAGATGGTGATGGCGCTGCGGCACGGCGTGCTGCCGCGGACCCTGCACGTGGACGCCCCCTCCCCGCACGTGGACTGGTCGGCCGGATCGGTGGAACTGCTGGCGGAGGCCCGTGAGTGGCCGTCGGTCGACCGGCCTCGCCGCGCCGGGGTGTCCGCGTTCGGCATCAGCGGCACCAACACCCACGTGATCCTCGAAGCGGTCGAGGAGGTCGAACCGGAGCGCTCGGACGTCGTTCCGCCCGCCGTGCCGTGGGTGGTGTCCGCGCGCGGCGAGCAGGCGTTGGACGCGCAGATCGCCCGGCTGCCCGAGGGACTTGACCCGGTGGCCGTCGGGTTCTCGCTGGCGACCACGCGGGCCGCGCTGGAGCACCGGGCGGTGCTGCTCGACGGCGTCGAGGTCGCCCGTGGACGTGCCGACGCGGGCGGTCTGGGGATCGTGTTCACCGGTCAGGGGTCGCAGCGGGCGGGGATGGGCCAGGAGTTGCGCGCTGCGTTCCCGGTGTTCGCGTCGGCGCACGACGAGGTGTTGACGCACCTGGTGTTGCCGGATCTGGACGTGGACGAGACCGGCTATGCCCAGCCCGCGATCTTCGCGGTGGAGGTGGCGTTGTTCCGGTTGTTCGAGTCGTGG
>DATMCA010000515.1:0-2670 GCA_035559015.1 Umezawaea sp.
TCAACGGCACCCGGCCGGCGGGCACGACACCGCGACCGGTGGGCTGCACGCAGACCAACGTCTTCAAGCGCGGCGAGCAGTTCGTGCTTCGGAGCTGGGGCTCGGAGATGGCGACGGGCAGCGTCCTCTCGACGGAGAACGTCGACACGGCCACGTTCACGGTGCCCGGCATCGCGCCGGTCACACTCAACTGGGGCGCGCACGGCGCCACGACCAACCGGGTCTGGTTCTGGTCGAACGCCTGGAACATCCCGACCACCTTCCCGCTCGGTGACGCGACGATCCGGGTCACCTTCACGCTCGACAGCGGCAAGGTCGGTGCCTACGACTACGTGATCACGATCATCCCCTAAGCCGAGCAGAGAGAAAGGGACCACCACCATGATCACCACCACTCACTCGGCTATCGGCAGGAGGGTCGCTGTCGGCACGCTCGCCGCGCTGACGCTGCTCGTGCTGCCGGCAGTCGCCCGTGCGGAAGCCGGCCCGCTCGCGGCGCCGGCGATTCCGAACGTCGCCGCGCTTCCGGGGCCCGTCGTCGATCCCGGCAAGCCCGCCGCGGAGATGAAGCTCCTGAAGACGACTCCCGATGTCGCCCTGGCCGGCACCGGGATCACCATCGCCGGGAGCGGCCTGCCCGCCGACAAGGACGTCACCCTGACGTGGGGCACGGCCAACGTCGACTGGATGCTCGACGCACGAGCCGACAGCGTCGACTACCTCGGCCGCAAGGCGACGAAGTTCGCCGTGCAGCTGGCCAGGACGCACACCAGTGCGAGCGGCGCGTTCAGCGTCAAGCTCAAGGCACCGCAGGACTTCGGCGGTCTCCACGACATCTACGCGGTGGTCGACGGGGTTCAGGTCGCGAAGGGCGGATTCCTGATCGCCCGGTCGGCGTCGATGAGCCCGAAGAAGGGCCCGATCGGGACGATGATCACGATCACCTACAAGGGCCTTGGCTCGTCGCTATACGAGGGCGGCGGGGCGCTGCTCTACGACAACAAGTACGTCGGCGCCGTGATGGCGAACTGGACGCGCGGTGTCGCCACGGTGCACATCCGCGCCAGCGGCCCCGTTGGCACGCACACGCTCGACATCGCCGATGCGATCAGCTTCAAGTACCTCAACATCGAGCAGTCGCCGATTCCGTGGGGGACGGGCTTCAAGTTCACCTTCCACGTCACCGCGGACAACGGGCGCCCGGCGTCGAGGATCGACTGGCCGGTGAAGGTCGCACCGACACTGGCCACACGGACGACACTCGCCACGGCCGGGCTCAGCGCCGGCTCGACCGCGACGGCCAACCTCACGTCTGCCGCGGGTGCGGTGATGACGAAGGTCGGTGTCACGGCCGCGGGCCTGACGCCCGGTGCACCGGTCGAGCTCCAGTGGGCGACCGTCGTCGGCAACCGCGTCAACTGCACGGGCACGTGCTGGAGCTTCGTCTCGATCCCTCTGGGCAAGACGACAGCGTCGGCGGGCGGCACCGTCAACTCGCAGATCCAGGTGCCGGACGGCCTGGGTGGCTGGCACGTCGTCCAGGTCCTGCAGGCCGGCCAGGTGAAGGCGCAGGTGCCGTACTTCGTGAAGCGGAGCTTCGTCGGCAACGGCGTCTCGTCGCTGAAGCTGAAGCGCGGCCAGCACTTCACGATCCACCTGAAGGGCGTTGGCTGGACTCAGCTCGACAACACGATCGCGGTCACGTACGACAACAGCTACGTCGGCTACGGCTGCGGGTTCAACTCGAACGGCGACGTCGTGATGAACATGATCGCCACCGGAGCCCGCGGCACGCATCTGATCGACATGTACCCGCTGCTGTACACGCAGCAGCCCTCCTATGCGAACACGCCGTACGGCATGGTGCCCGTTCTCACCTACGAACGGGACGCCCCGGGCCTCGCGCTCGGCTACGAGCTGGCGGCGATGCGCTTGGCGATCACCATCGTCAACTAAGGGTGGTCCCGGGCTGAGGGAGGGGCGCCGACCGCGTCCCTCCCTCACGCCTCCCTGGGGCGACGCGGCGAGGGGTCGACCCGCAGCACACGTGCGACCGAGGCCGGCAGCCACCAGTTGTAGCCGCGCAGCACCGCCATCAGCGCCGGCACGAGGATGCTCCGAACGAGTGTCGCGTCGAGGAGGACGCCGAGCGCGAGCCCGAGGCCGAGCTGCCTCAGGCCGGTCACCGAGCCGGCCAGGAAGCCGCAGAACGCGGCGGCCATGATCAGCGCGGCCGCCGTCACGATCCGGCCGGTGCGCTCGAGCCCGACCGCGACCGCGCGCGCGTTGTCGCCCGTCTCGTCCCAGACCTCGCGCATCCGGGTGACGACGAAGACCTCGTAATCCATCGACAGCCCGAAGAGAACGGCGAACAGGAAGATCGGAATCCAGCCCTCGATCTGACCGCCCTGGTCGATCCCGAGCGCCCCCGCGGTCGTGTCCCAGCGGCAGGCGGTCACCAGCAGCCCGTAGACGGCGGCCGTCGTCAGCAGGTTCAGCAGCACCGCCTTCAACGGCAGCAGGAGCGAGCGGAACGCCCGCAGAAGGACGAGGTAGGTGAGGGCCAGGATGCAGAGCACGAGCCACGGGAAGGCGCCGTACGCACGGTCGAGAAAGTCGACTCCCTGCGGCGGTGCGCCGCCGGCGTAGACGCGCGTACCCGCTGGAAAC
>DATMCA010000516.1:0-16900 GCA_035559015.1 Umezawaea sp.
GTGCACCTGTACGGCAAGGAGGAGCGGCCGGGCCGCAAGATCGGCCACGTGACGCTGCTCGGGGAGCGGATGGACGACGTGCGCGAACGGGCGAAGCTCGCCGCGCACTGGCTGTCCGACGGCGTGTGGCTGGACGGGTACGACATCCACGGAGGGCAGCAGCAGTGACGCAGGTCGGCGTGATCATGGGAAGCGACTCGGACTGGCCGGTGATGAAGGCCGCCGCCGAGGCGCTCGCCGAGTTCGACGTGCCGTACGAGGTCAGCGTGGTGTCGGCGCACCGGACGCCGCAGCGGATGATCGACTACGCGCGCTCGGCCGCCGGTCGGGGCCTCCGGGCGATCATCGCCGGTGCGGGCGGCGCGGCCCACCTGCCCGGCATGGTCGCCTCGACCACCGTGCTGCCGGTCATCGGCGTGCCCGTGCCGCTGAAGTACCTGGACGGCATGGACTCGCTGCTGTCGATCGTGCAGATGCCCGCGGGCATCCCGGTCGCCACGATGGCCGTCGGCGGCGCCCGCAACGCGGGCCTGCTGGCCGTGCGCATCCTCGCGGCGTCGGATCCCGCGCTCCAGGAGCGCATCGCGACGTTCCAGGCGGACCTGGAGCAGATGGTGCTCGACAAGGACGCGGCGCTGCAGAAGGCGCTCTAGTCGGCGCACGGGTGCCTTCCGACGTGTCGAAAGGCACCCGTGCGCAGGTATGTGAACGCGCGCTAACATCGTCCCAGTAGGCCCTACTGGGAGGTAACAAGTGGACCCGAGCTTCGGCACGTACCAGCTCGCCGAGGAGCACGACGCGCTGCGCGAAGCCGTCCGCTCGCTCGCCGACAAGGAGATCGCACCCCACGCGGCCGACGTCGACGAGAACGAGCGCTTCCCGGTCGAGGCGCACAACGCCCTGGTCAAGTCCGGTTTCGCCGCCGTGCACGTGCCCGAGGAGTACGACGGCCAGGGTGCCGACTCGATCGCCACCTGCATCGTCATCGAGGAGGTCGCCCGCGTCTGCGCGTCCTCCTCGCTCATCCCGGCGGTCAACAAGCTCGGCACCATGCCGATCCTGCTGTCCGCTTCGGACGAGCTGAAGGGGATCGTCATGCCGACCATCGCCTCCGGCGAGGCCATGGCGTCGTACGCGCTGAGCGAGCGCGAGGCCGGTTCGGACACCGCGTCCATGCGCACCCGTGCGCTGCTGGACGGTGACCACTGGGTGCTCAACGGCACCAAGTGCTGGATCACCAACGCGGGCGAGTCCACCTGGTACACCGTCATGGCGGTCACCGACCCCAAGGCGGAGAAGAAGTCCAACGGCATCTCGGCGTTCGTCGTCCACAAGGACGACCCCGGTTTCGTCGTGGGTTCCAAGGAGCGCAAGCTCGGCATCAAGGGCTCGCCCACCCGTGAGATCCACTTCGAGAACTGCACCATCCCGGCGAACCGGATCATCGGCGAACCCGGCACGGGCCTGAAGACCGCCCTCCGCACCCTCGACCACACCCGCCCGACCATCGGCGCGCAGGCCGTCGGCATCGCGCAGGGCGCGCTCGAAGCCGCCATCGCGTACGTCAAGGACCGCAAGCAGTTCGGCAAGGCCGTCGCCGAGTTCCAGGGCGTCCAGTTCATGCTGGCCGACATGGCGATGAAGATCGAGGCCGCCCGCCACATGGTCTACGTCGCCGCCGCCAAGGCCGAACGCGGCGAACCCAACATCGGCTTCATCACCGCCGCGGCCAAGTGCTACGCGTCCGACGTGGCCATGGAGGTCACGACCGACGCCGTGCAGCTGTTCGGCGGCGCCGGCTACACCCGCGACTTCCCCGTCGAGCGGATGATGCGCGACGCGAAGATCACCCAGATCTACGAGGGCACGAACCAGATCCAGCGAGTTGTGATGTCCCGCGCGCTGCTCAAGGGCTAGTTCGACGGTCTCTGATCCGGCCTGGAAACGCGTGATCATCCTGATCATGCCGTTTCCAGGCCGATCTTGAACGCCGAACACGCCGTCGATTGCGAGCTGTTCCCGCAGAACTGTTCGTTGCTGAGTGTTCGAACGTTGCTGCTGCGGAAATCGAATCGCTAACTTTCCTTGTTGGCGGAAGCTAGCGCGTTGACCTGCTCAATGTGATTCCATGCTGTCGAAACATGGTATTCGGTGAACAGCCTGCCCTTTCGAGGGGTCCATGATTGGATCGCTAGCCAAGCGTCGTGTGCGTTTTCGCATCCAGGCTGGCGGGCAACCCAATGCGTGCTCGCAAGTAGCTCGATGGCGTACGGGCCTTCGAAGCCTTCGATCATCTGCATGACTGGGTTTACTATCTTGTGGCGGACATCCTTGTCGTACCCAGCTTTCTCTAGGTAGGCTACCGCCTCCGCTGCTCCTTCTGGAGTTGGAATTATTGGGTCAAGTCGCTGAACGGGTGCCGTTCCATCGCCATGACCAGTTACGAACGTACCTTCCATCCCTTGGATGAGATGCCGTACTTGCTCACTGTACGGGCCGTAGATGCCCTCATCAAATCGAAGCTTCAGTTCGGGAGCTACCAATTGAGCGAAGTACATCAGCTTCTGAATTTCGAGGTGCGATGTACCTCTTAGGTCTTCCCAGGGCTCGATCGACAAGCGTAGGTTTGTGTAGTTTCTAATGAGCTCTAGCAGTGTGGCTCGTCCCCAGGTCATCTTCACTGGATCAGGCGTCAGGTGCCGTGCGGCGTTGGAAGGAGTGAAAAGTACGATCTTCACGTCAGTAAGGTGAGTAAGCTTCTCGTGGATTAGTGGCTCAACATCAGACCAAGGAAGGCCGCCGTTTCCGGCTCCAAGTGGAGGGATGGCGATCGACTTAATTTTAAGATCGGCAATAACCTGCACGAGGTTGTCGAGACCGGCCGCGATATCCTTGAGCCTCGAGCGTGACTTCCAGTGGTCTTTGGTCGGGAAGTTGATTATGTAATGTGGACCTGATATTGCATGTAGCTCCACTACGTGCATGTTTCCAAGTTTTACTTCATTATTCTTGCATGCCGCTGTGTAGGAATCAAAATTTCCTGGGTAGCGTCGCTTGAACTGTAGGGCGATCCCCTTGCCCATGACGCCAACACAGTTCACGGTGTTGACGAGGGCGTCCACGTCGGCGGCTAGGAGGTCTCCCACTCCGTTCACGATCATCATGCTCCCCTAGCTGTAGTAGAAGTCTGGCAGTACGTGATACTGCCTTACGCCACCGACAAGATCGAGAACGTGACGCGCTTTGTCCAGTGCGACCTGTGTCTTTGCCACCACTTGGCTGATCATCGCCAGCGGAACTTGATCAAGAACCAGTATCTCGGCGGCTCGTCGCCCCGATCGGTCTGGGTCTTGGGAAGTGTTGTTCCACCACTGTTGGCATAGAAGGTTGAAGTCCACTAGTTGTCCCAGTGTGCTTACGTCCCGGCTAAATCTCACGAAGTTCTGTGCGGCGTTTGAGTCGCTTGCGCACCATGTTACCCCGGAGTCTATTATTGCGCCAATTGTGAGGCCTAGGAAGACTAGGTCGTTATCGCCGCCATGGTAGTCTTGATGGCCCTTGGTCACGGCGAACAGCATTGGTGACTTTGCGGCGATGTAGAACGGCACGTGATCGGCTACGGACTTGTTCGCCGGGTAATTATTCCCTGGGATGGCGATGAGCTTTGATGCGCGACGTACTTTAACGCTGTTCAAGGCAACGCTCACTTGCGGCGTCTGTGAGTTCTGGCAGCGTAAGCAGCCAGCGTTTGTGATCGACTGTAAGTTGCCCAGATGTGTGAAGTGCCAGACTAGCCAGTCGCGCGGGCGGTCGTGCTGAGGGTACTGCTCGCCTATGGATGCGAAGCCTGATGCGCTGTAGTAGGCCATCGAGTCTGACCGCCTTGTGGTGGGGTAGGGCATCGATTGTAAGTCGCGAGAGCATCGCCGCACCCGTTGCCGGCGATCATTGGCAGATTGAGTGCCGGTGAACTTGGTTCCATGGGGGCAAGGCGAGCCACCGATGGCGGAACCTGAACTATGGGCTACAGCAGACGCCCAACCAGGACGATCGTGCGGGCTACCGGTGGACTGGGCCAGGCACGCCGATCGACTGTCGCGACTGCTGCGTCGCCCTGCCGCCGAGCGGGGCTCCAGGTATCACGAAGGTGGCCACCTCGGTACGCCGTGATCAGCCACAGCCAGCAGCACCGGGTCAAGGCGGGAAGCGAGCCTTGATCCGGCACCACTGGCCGCAGGATCAGCTTCGTATCAGGGCAATGCCCGAGGGTGGTTGATCGACTTTCAGGCCGTCAGAAGTCAGGCAGGCGTGAGAACTGACGAGAACTGTCGAGACCCGTTCGCGCTGGTAGCAGGGTGATTCCACCTCAAAGCGCCAGGTCGCGTTTGGACTGATGGGAAATCACCCAGATCTACGAGGGCGCCAACCAGATCCAGCGGGTCGTCATGTCCCGCGCCCTTCGGTGTTTCCGTGGTCGGAGGAGCCCGACCATGGTCATTCCACGCCCGGACCCGGGACCCTGGTGAGGAGAGCACGAGACTTCGCAGCCCAGGAGAGGAGTTCTGATGCGCATCCTCGCTCCACCCCCGGTGGACGTCACCCTCGATTCCATCCAGGCCCGGCTTCCCGCCGCGGGCGCGACCGCGCTGTTCGTCGACGACATGGCTCCGGCCCTGTGGGCCGCCGCGGTGAAGTACGCGGTCGAGCCGGTGGGGATGATCGCCCAGTCCCTCAAGGAGACCGCAGGCGGCGCGTTCACCGGCAAGGTGCGGCCGGAGTTCTACAACACCGCGGGCATCAAGATCCGCCACCCCAACGTGATGCCCGGTGTCACCGACGGCGACAACCCGCTCGCCCACTCGATGTTCGCGAACTGGGCCGTCGGCGCCGAAGCGCACGCCCAGCACCTCCGCGTCTACACCGGGGCACTGCTCGACGGGCACCTCATCGTGGACCCCCGCCTGGTGTTCGTGGTGGGCAGGTACCGCGTCGAGACCTTCGAGGAACTGGGTGGCAAGTGGGCACCCTCGCCGACCTACGGCGAGGAGATCGTGGCCATCGCCGAGCGGCTGGTGGGGGACTGACCCGCCGCCGCTGTCAGTCGAGCGGGCCCTCGAACGTCAGCCGGTTCGTCGTCACCGCGCCGCCGACGGTCGTGTAGACCTCGACGACCAGTTCCTCGGCGTCGGCGGGCACCTTGAAGCGGGCGGTCAGCTCCGCGGTCCGGCCGGGTGGCGCCTCCGGGGCGCCGCTGCTCGCCGTCCACGGCGCCTCCCGCGTCCCGGCCCGGCCGGAGAACGACAGCCGCGCCCGTTCGGCGGTCCTGTTGTTCGCTGTCACGGGGGTCTCGACGAACCGGAACGCCGGGTCGGGCCTGCCGTCGCTGCCGATGACCTGGTCGGCGGTCACGACCGGCCTGCCGACCTCGACGTGGACGCCGGAACTGGTCCCGGTGCCGTGCCAGCCGAGCGCGGCGGGCGGGGACGAACCGGGGGCGATCGCGGGCGGGACCCTGGTCGTCGGCTCGATCCCCGTGGGGTGTCCCTCGCCGCACGCGGTGAGCAGGAGCGCCACGGCGGCCAGGAGCAGTGGTGTGCGCATGACGTGCATGTCGACCGGAAAACGGTCGAGGGTTACGACAGTCACCCGATCAGGTGATAGGCGCCAGGGCTTTTCTCCGTCGACGGGAATGGCGGTGGTGGTGAGCAGCGTCACCGCCAGGGGATTTCTGCCCGGCGCGCAAACGCTTGCCCAATGCTGACAGTGTTTCGACAGCTCGGATCCGGTCGAAACGGCGTTCCCGTTCCCTAGGGTTTAGTTCAAATACGAACGAATCGGGGAGTGTTTCAATGGAGCGCGTGCGGGACTCGGCTGCACTGATCGGACGACTGGGCCTGGGTGCGGTGTTCATCGCCCACGGCTGGCAGAAGTTCTTCGAGTACGGCATGGACGGCACGGCGGCGTCGTTCGTGCAGATGGGCGTCCCCGCGGCCACGGCGTCGGCCTGGTTCGCGGCGGTCGTGGAGCTGGTGGGCGGTGCGCTGCTGCTGGTCGGCGCGGCCCTGCCGGTGGCGGGTGTGCTGCTGGCGCTCGACATGGCAGGCGCGCTGGTGCTCGTGCACCTGCCGAACGGGATGCTGGCGCCCAACGGCTACGAGCTGGTGCTGGTGCTGGGCGTGGCCGCGTTGGCCCTGGGCTTCAACGGCGGCGCGTACTCGGTCGACGGGTTCCTGGCGAGGTCGCGGTCGCGGGAGGCCGTGTCCGCCTGAGGCGACGCCGTGGGGGCCGCGAAGGCCCCCACGGCTAACGTCCGCCTTCGTGAACAGCCGGATCAGGTCGCTGCTGCCGACCCTCTTGTTCGACCTCGCCCTGCCCGTCGGCGGCTACTACCTGCTGCGCGAGTTCGGCGTGAGCGACTGGGTCGCGCTCGCCGCGGGCGGTGCGGTGTCCGGCGTCCTGCTGCTGGTCGGGATCGTGCGGACCCGCCGGGTCGACGCGGTCGCGGCCCTCATGCTCGGGCTGTTCGCCTTCGGGCTGCTGACGCTGTTCCTCACGGGTGACGCGCGGTTCGTGATCGCCAAGGACTCGCTGATCAGCCTCGCGCTGGGACTGGTGTTCCTCGGCTCGCTGTTCGCCAGGAAGCCGCTGCTGCTGGTGTTCGTGGCGAAGACCGCGCCCGTGGTCGAGGAGCGGTACCGCGAGTCACCCGCGGTGCGGCGCACGGTCCGCTTCGCCACGCTCCTGTGGGGCGCGGGCCTGCTGTTCGACGCCGTGCTGCGGGTGCCGCTGGCGTACGCGCTGCCGGTCGACGTGATGGTGGTCGGCTCACCCCTGCTGACCGTGCTCGTGGTGGCCGTGCTCGTCGTCGTGACCCGCGCGTACGCCAAGCGGCAGCACGACTAGCCGTACTGACCACTAGGCGGCGAACCCGCCGTCGACGTTGATCACCGCGCCGGTCGTGTAGCGGGAGTCCGGTCCGGCCAGGTGGGAGACGGTCGCGGCGATGTCGTCGGCCGTGGCGTAGTGGCCCAGCGCGGTGAAGCTCCGGATCACGTCGGCCATCGGGCCGTCGGCCGGGTTCGCGGCGGTGTCGGTCGGGCCGGGGTGGACGAGGTTCACCGTGATGCCCCGCGGCCCCAGTTCCCGCGCCAGGCCCTTGGTCAGGCCGACCAGCGCCGTCTTGCTCATGGCGTACAGGCTGAAGCCGGGGAACGCCGCCCGCTCGGCCATGTTGCTGCCGATGCTGATGATCCGCCCGCCGCCGGACATGTGCGGCACGGCCGCCCGCGTCGCCACGAACGGCGCCCGCACGTTCACCGCCACCGTGCGGTCGAACTCCTCTGGTCCCAGGTCCTCCAGCGGGCCGAAGTGGAACACGGCCGCGTTGTTGACGAGGACGTCGATCCGGCCGAACTCCTGGACCGTCCGCTCCACCACGCCCGTCACGGCGTCGACGTCCGCGCTGTCCGTCCGCACGGCCAGCCCGCGGCGGCCCGCCGCCTCGACACGACCGACCACCGCGGCCGCGCTGTCCCCGTCGTTCTCGTAGGTCAGCACCACGTCGGCACCCTGCCGCGCCAACCGCGCGGCCACCGCGGCTCCGATGCCGCGGCTGCCGCCGGTGACCAGTGCGACCTTGCCCTCGATCTTGTTCATGACCTCAGCGTGGCCGAGCCGAAGTCCTTTGTCCGGCGGGAAAACGACGTGGAGCCTAGGCCGCGCCGCCCAGTTCCACGGTGGTCTTCTCGCTGAGCCTGCGCGCGGGCAGCAGGTCGGCGTTCACGTTGCTGCACTGCACGAGCGAACCCCCGCCCGCGAGCACGGCGAGAAGGCCGTTGAGCAGACCGTCCGGCAGGTCCCACTCCACAGTGGACAGCACGCGCGTGTCGAGTCCGATGCCGAGGATCTCGGCGCGGGTGCGGGCCTCCGCGACGATGTCGTCCACAGTGGACTTGCCGAGCGCGGGGGTGTCGCCGGGGGTCGGGCCGTACGGGGTGAAGTCGTCGCCGTGGACGCGGACGTCGTCCAGGAAGTCGACCGCGCCCCCCAGGTCCTGGCCGCGCAGGCCGAGGCCCATCGGGTGCAGCGAGGCGACGGCGACCACGTCCGCGCCCGGAGCGGTGCCGCCGGGCGCGACGAGCGCGACCTTGGCGCCGTTCGGGTCGCCCGTCACGGTCGCTCCGCACCACCAGGCCCCGAGCAGCACGCCCGCGGTCTGCCAGTGCGCGGGCAGCAGGACGGCGACCCGGTCACCGGGCTCGACGTCGTGCTCGTCGCGCAGCCAGTTCGCCGTCTTGGCGGCCCAGTTGGCGATGGTGGCGCGGGACAGCTCGACCCGTGAGCCGTCCGCGTCGTCGTAGTGGGTGATCAGCGGTCGCCCAGGCCCGGCGGCCAGCAGCGGCGCGAACAGAGCTTCGGTGACGCTCACGGTGGTGCATCTCCTAGTCGACGCAAGGCACTTCCGGTTGGACGGCTCGGCGTGCGCCGTCCAGACCGACCACCTTGCCACCCGCCACCCGCTGCGTCGGGCTCGGGGGCGTGCTCGGGGACGTGGTGGGCGTGCCGGGCACCAGCGTGGGGCCGAGGAGCTGCCCGACGAACGCCTTCACCGCGGCCACGTCGACCCGCACGATGCTCTGGCCCTTGTCGCTGCGGGCGTTGACGTCGACCACCGGGATGGTGGCGAACTCGACGTTGCCGCCCGCGATGCCCTTGGCCTGCTGGGCGAGCGTCACGAGGTCCAGCCCCTCGTCCACCACGATCGACTTGGTGACCGCGTCCAGCAGGCCCGTGAGCTTGCCCTGGTCGGTGAACGTGCCCGCGGTCAGCAGCTCGGAGACGGCGGCGGACAGGAACACCTGCTGCCGCCGGATCCGCCCGAGGTCGCCGCCGGGCAGGTTGCGCTGCCGCACGAACGCGAGCGCGTCGCCGCCGTTGACCCGCTGGCGCCCCGCGCCGAAGTTCGCGCCGGACGCCGGGTCGCTGGTGCCCGCGTTGAGGCACACCTCGACGCCGCCGATCACCTGGGTGAGCAGGTAGAAGCCGTAGAGGTTGATCTCCGCGTAGTGGTCGACCCGGACCCCGGTCAGCTCCTGCACGACCTGGATCAGCGCCCGCCGTCCGGCCTGGTCGCCCTGCTTCTCGCGTTCGGCCCGGTCGCTGACGCCCTCGTTCTCCAGGCGTTGCACGGTCGCGTACTTCGTCAGGCCGTACGCCCCGTTGATCTTGTCCTCACCGATGTCCGGGATCGGCACGTAGGTGTCGCGCGGGATCGAGATGGCCGTGGCCCTCCCGCCGTCGTGGGGGACGCGCAGCACGATGATCGTGTCGGTGTTCAGGCCGTCGGACGCCTCGGTGCGCAACTGGCGCAGCACGTCGGCGGGCAGCGGGTTGCCCTGCGCGTCGGTGCGGCTGTCGCTGCCGACGAGCAGGATGTCCGTCGCGCCGTCCAGCACCGGCGGGGCGTTCGGCACGGTCGACAGGTCGGCGAGCACGTCGGTGGTGTTGACGCTCTCCTGCACCCGCTTCAGCGTGGCCCAGCCGTACCCGGACCCCACGAGCACGGTCGCCGACAGCAGGGCGACCAGAACTCGCGCGGACACGGCAAGGGCAGCCCTCAAGGCGTCCTCCTCGGTGACGACGGGGGTGGCCTCCAGGCTAGCCGGCGGGCGCCCCCTCACGTGGACTTCTTCACCGAACAGCAGCCCTCAGTTCACGCAGACAAGACCGCCTGCGGTGATCGCGGGAGGGGCCGAGGGGGTGGGCGAACCGGGAACCGACGTGCCGGGCGTGCCCGCGGGGTCCGACCGGTCCTCGACGGGGCTGTAGTCCGCCCCCACGTAGACCGCGACCTGGTTCCTGGTCAGCGAATCGTCCTCCTCGACGGTCGCGCCGACGAACTCCTTGGCGAGCTTCTCCGCGACGGCCTTGTCGCCGGGCGCGTAGCGGACCACCGTCGAGTCCAGGACCGTCGCCGCCGTGTTCGCCTGGCCGCGCAGGTAGCCCTTGCCCACCAACGTGTCCAGCACGGTCGCCGCGAGCTTCGCGGTCCCCGACGCGTTGTACACCTGCACGGTCACCTTGTCGTTCGGCGTGACCGGGTTGTTCGACGCCGAGGTGCTGGGCGCCGGGCTCTCGTCGGCCGCCAGGTTCTTGATGAAGTTCTTCACCTTCGCCGGGTCGACCTGGAGCACGTTGCCGTCACCGTAGGTGTCCATGGTGTCGCCGACCGGGATCGTGCGGAACTCGATGTTGCCGCTCACCAGGCCCTGCATCTGCTCGGCGAACGTCGTGATGTCCCAGCCCGCGCTCAGCACCACGGACTTCTGCACCGCGGCGACGAGCGAGTCGAGCTGGTCGATGTTGGTGAGCATGCCGGTCGACAGGACCTTCTTCGCCAGCGCGCCGATGAACACCTGCTGCCGGGCGATGCGGTCCAGGTCGCCGCCGGGCAGGCCCTCGCGCTGTCGCACGAACGACAGCGCCAGCGCGCCCTCGATCGTCTGCGGGCCCGCGACGAAGTTCGCGCCGGACTTGTAGTCGCTGGTGGCCTGGTTCACGCAGACCTCGACACCGCCGATGGCCTTGGTCACCTCGTAGAAGCTCGCCAGGTTCACCTCGGCGTAGCGGTCGATGGTGACCGCGCCGCCGGTGAGGTTCTCGATGGTCTTGATGAGCGTCTTGCGGCCCGCGGTCGTGGACTCGACGTTGATCTTGGCCTGGTCCGCGCCCTGCGCCGCCAACTCCTCCGCGACGGTGTTCTTCTGGCGGGCGAACGCGGAGTTCAGCTTGTGCTTGCCGAAGCCGTCCGCGATCTCCACGTAGGAGTCGCGCGGGAACGAGAACGCCCGAGCGCGCGTGCCGTCGACCGGGATGTGCACCAGGATCATCGTGTCGGTGTTCATCTCGCCGTCGGCGACGCCACCGCTGAGGAGGTCGAGCACCTCCGGCGCCAGCGGGTTGCCCTGCGCGTCGACGCGGCTGTCGATGCCCACCATGAGGATGTCGACCGCGCCGTCCAACGGCTTGCGCCCGACGCCGCCCGGTTCCTCGCCCGCCTGCGCGGAGATCACGTCGGTCGTCGTCGTGCCCTGGTCGAGCGTGCGCAGGAAGTTCCAGCCGTACCAGGTGACCACCATCACAGCGGCGGACAGCAGAGCCAGGAAGGAGCGCCCCGTGATGAGGAGTGCCCGGAGCGTGGTCGAACGCCGGGGTGCCGGGTTCGGCCGAACCCGAATAGGTCCTGGTTGCTCGCTCGCCAGTGGCGGTCTGCCCTCCACGAGTGGTGCCTCCCCCGTGCGTGGTGCTCTCGGCAAAGATTAGTGGGCCAGGTGCCATGAGCGCTTGTTGTTCTTCTTATACGGGAGACGCTGTAACAACCTGGTGGGTTGCACGCTTTACTAGGTGACTCACTGCGACGGTTACACCTGTGTAAAGGACTTGGACATGCGTGTTCTGGTGACCGGAGGAGCCGGTTTCATCGGCTCCAACTACGTCCGCGAGTTGGTCGGCGGTTCGTACCCGGCGTTCTCCGACGCCGAGGTCGTCGTGCTCGACAAGTTGACCTACGCGGGCAACGAGGACAACCTCGCGCCGGTCGCCGCCAGCCCGCGCTACCGGTTCGTCCAGGGCGACATCTGCGACCCGACGGCCGTCGGGAAGGTCATGGAGGGCGTCGACGTCGTCGTGCACTTCGCGGCCGAGTCGCATGTGGACCGTTCCATCTCCGGGTCCGCGGACTTCGTGCTCACCAACGTGCTCGGCACCCAGACCCTGTTGCAGGGCGCGCTGGACGCGGGCGTCGGCAAGTTCGTCCACGTCTCCACGGACGAGGTCTACGGGTCGATCGACGAGGGCTCCTGGCCCGAGACCCACCCGCTGGAGCCGAATTCGCCGTACTCGGCGTCCAAGGCGTCCTCGGACCTGCTGGCGCGGGCGTTCCACCGCACGCATGGCCTGCCGGTCAGCATCACCCGGTGTTCGAACAACTACGGTCCGTACCAGTTCCCGGAGAAGGTGCTGCCGCTGTTCGTCACGAACCTGATGGACGGCGGGAAGGTGCCGCTCTACGGCGACGGCCTCAACGTCCGCGACTGGCTGCACGTGGCCGACCACTGCCGCGGCATCCAGCTCGTCGCCGAGGCCGGTCGTCCCGGTGAGGTCTACAACATCGGCGGCGGCACCGAGCTGACCAACCGCGAGCTGACCGAGCTGCTGCTGGACGCGATGGGCGCCGACTGGTCGTCGGTCGAGATGGTGACCGACCGCAAGGGCCACGACCGCCGCTACTCGGTCGACATCACCAAGATCAGCACCGAACTGGGCTACGCGCCGCGGGTCGACTTCGCCGAAGGTCTCGCGAGCACGGTGAAGTGGTACCGCGACAACCGGCCGTGGTGGGAGAAGCTCAAGGCTCGGGCGAACGGCTGATGGCGCTCGCACTGCTGGTGCCGGGGGGCCGCGGCCAGCTCGGCCACGACCTCGTCGCCGCCACCCCGCGCGACGGGCTGGTCCACGCGCCCTCGTCGGCGGAGCTGGACATCACCGACGCCGAGTGCGTCGCCGACGCGGTCGCGGGCTTCGCCGCCAGCGCCCGCGACGGCGGTCTTCGGCCCGTGGTCGTCAACTCCGCCGCGTACACCGCGGTCGACCAGGCCGAGGCGGACGAGGACCGCGCGTTCGCGGTGAACGCGCTCGGCCCGGAGCTGCTCGCGGTCGAGTGCGCCCGGCACGACGTGCCGCTGCTGCACGTGTCCACCGACTACGTGTTCCCCGGCGACGGCGAGCGGCCGTACGAGCCGTCCGACGCGACCGGTCCGCGTTCGGCGTACGGGCGCACGAAGCTGGCCGGCGAGGAGAGGGTTCTGGCCGCCTGGCGGCGTTCCTGGGTCGTGCGCACCGCGTGGGCCTACGGCGCTTCGGGCGGCAACTTCGTGAAGACCATGGCGCGCTTGGAGAAGGAGCGCGACACGGTGTCCGTTGTGGACGACCAGCACGGCTCGCCGACGTGGACGCTCGACCTCGCCACCGGGCTCGTCGAGCTCGCGGACCTCGTGACGTCGCGGCGCGACCCGGCGGACCGCGTGCTGCACGGCACCGGCGGCGGTGAGACCACCTGGTACGACTTCACCCGCGCCATCTTCGAGGAGCTGGGCGCCGATCCGGGTCGCGTGCGGCCGTGTCCGTCCACGGAGTACCCCCGCCCCGCTCCGCGCCCGGCGTACTCCGTGCTGTCGGGGAAGTCCTGGGAACGGGCCGGGCTCACCCCGCTGCGCCCGTGGCGGGAAGCGCTTTCGGCGGCGATCACCGCCGGCGTGCTCGGTCCCGCCGTGATCTAGCCGATACCCGTCCGAGACCACGCCGTGAACCGGCCGCGCGGTCCGCACGTATGCCCACCTGTACCGGCTTCAGCGGCGAGCAGGGGAGTGGTCACGTGCGGCATGGTGTGGACTCGGATGTGTTCGGCAAGACCGCGCACAGCCCGTCCTTCTTCGAGCTGTCCCGCAAACTGGGGGACGGCGCGCAGCACATGGTCGACTTCTGCATCCCGTGCAACCCGTACTTCCCGACGCCGCAGATGTTCGCCACGCTGGCGAACAACCTCGAATCGATCCTGAAGTTCTACCCGAGCAGCACCGACGCCATCGCCGGTCAGCTCGCGAGGACGCTGCGGCTCAACCCGGCCACGATCGCGATGTCCAACGGCTCCACGGAGATCATCACGTGGATGGACCACCTGTGGATCAAGGAGAGCGTGGCGATCCCGATCCCCACGTTCGGCCGGTGGACCGATCAGCCCATGGAGACCGGCAAGCGCGTCGACATGTTCCCGCTCCAGGAGAGCGAGGGGTTCGAGCTCAACATCGACGCCTACCTCAAGTTCATCCGCGCCCGCGGGTCGAAGGTCGCGGTGCTGTGCAACCCGAACAACCCCGACGGGGGCTACCTGCCCCGCCGGGAGATCATCCGGTTCATGGACGAACTGGCCGATCTGGACCTGGTCGTCATCGACGAGTCCTTCATCGACTTCGTCGAGGTCGAGCGCAACCCGTCCGTCGTCAGCGAGGCCATGATCAGGCCGAACGTCGTGGTGCTCAAGAGCCTCGGCAAGAACTTCGGCCTGCACGGCGTCCGCTTCGGCTACCTCGTGGCGAACCCGGCGCTGGCCAAGCGCATGGCGGCCACGCTGCCCAAGTGGAACCTCAACTCGCTCGCCGAGGCGTTCGTCTTCATGCTCGGCGAGCACCTCGACGAGTACGGCGAGAGCCTCGTCAAGCTGTCGATGGACCGCTACCGCATGGGCATGGAGCTGTCGCGGCTGCCGGAGTTGCAGGTCTACCCGTCCCAGGCGAACTTCCTGCTGGTGAAGCTCGCCCCGGACGTCGACGGCGTCGAACTGCGCGACTACCTGCTCCACAAGCAGCAGATCTTCATCCGCGAGTGCGGCAACAAGCTCGGCATGAGCGGCCAGTTCGTCCGCCTGGTCGTCCGCCCGGAGGCCGACGTGGACCGCCTGGTGTCCGGCATCCGCAGCTTCGGCAACTCCCGCTGGGAGGTCGAACGGCCGTCGCTGGTGTCCTAGGCGTCCTGCCACTGGACGCACGAGGGACGCTGCGCGGTGAGCAGGAACTCCTTGAGCGCCGCCGCCAGCAGTCCGACCTGGACCCCGCTGCCCGCCGGGTAGTCGACGTACTCCGACGCGTAGACCGGCGACCCCGCCTCGCCGACCAGGGTCGAGTAGTCCTGGTCGGGGTCCGCGTAGGTCAGGTAACCGTAACCGCTGCTCACCGCGGCGGCCACGTCGTGGTCCGGGATCTTCACCTCGCCGGGAGCGCCCAGCAGGCCCTCGGCGTCGGGGATGAGCGCGCGTTCCTGGTGCTCGATCACCGCCGCGCCCGCGCCGGACTCCGCCAGCCTGGCGAGCAGCGCGTCCACCTCCTCGGGCGTCGTCACGGTCATCTGCTCACCGGACTCGTCGGCGTCCTGGACGGACCACACGGCGTTGAAGCTCATCTCGTTGGCCTTCTCTTCGTTTCGTCGACGAGGCGGAATGGATGCTCTCAGTGAACGACCCCCGCTGCAAACGGCGGAGGCTTGCGCCGATGGGGTGGTGACCGACCGGAGGACTGGATAACGCTGCGCGCTTGCGGGAACCTTTTCAGATGTCCGACCACGGGCGCATCCCCGCACCCTCCAGCCGCAGCCAGGACGGCGACCGCCGCCGCTTCCTCCGCTGCGTCGCCGCCGTGACCGGGTCCCGGCAGGTTTCGCTGACCACGCTCACCGGTTCGCGCGAAGACGCGGACGACCAGTCGCCCCGGCGCTAGGTCACCCCGCGCCCGCACCGGTGCGGGCGGTCCACGTTCACCTACCCGCCGCCCGGTGGTACGCCACCAGGGTGGCCTCCGCGCACCTCCGCCAGGTGTACCCGGACGCGTGCGTCCTGCGGGCGACCTGGGCCGCGGCGGTGGGCGGGGTCTCGACGGCCTCGAACATGGCGTGCGCGAGGGCGTCCGCGTCGCCGACCGGCGTGAGCAGGGCGTGGCCGCCCGAGACCTCGCGCAGGGCGGGCACGTCGGAGCAGACGACCGGCACGTTGCAGGCGAGGGCTTCCAGCACGGGCAGGCCGAAGCCCTCGTCGCGGGACGGCAGGACGAGCGCGGAGGCACCCGCGACGACGCTGCGCAGGTCGACGTCGGCCAGGTAGCCGGTGCGGATCACCCGTCCGTCCACTCCGGACTGACGAGGACCCGCCAGCACCAGCGGCGGCAGCGAGGTGTCCGTGGCGTGGGCTTTCAGGAGCGTCTCCAGGCCCTTGCGGGGGCCGCCCGCGCCGACGAACAGCACGTACTGCGACGGGAGGCCCAGCCGGGAGCGCAGGGCGTCGTTCGGCGGTCGGGAGGCGAACCACGCCGGGTCGACGCCCAGCGGCGTGACCACGATCCGGTCCGACCCGATGCCCAGCCGCTCCTCGACCGTGCGGGCGACCGCCTCGGTCGGGGTGCAGATCACGTCCGCGCGCTGGGCGGACTGGCGGACCAGCTCCGGCAGGCGCGCGTCGGACGGGGGCAGGTCGCCGGGCGACGCCAGGAACGCCAGGTCGTGGATGGTCACGACACCGCCCGCCCGGATCGTCGTCGGCAGCACGAAGTTGGTGGCGTGCATGACGTCCGTCACGCCCGCGAGCAGTTCGACCGGCGGGAACGGGACGCGCAGCCAGCACTGGCGGAGCAGCCGCGCGGACACGGGCAGACCGCGGGCCTGGACGCCGTGCGGCAGGACCGTGCGCAACGCCCGCCAGCCGCGCAGGGTGAACGCGACCGCGCGCACGTCGACCTCGTCCGGCATGGACGCCAGCTCCTCGGCCAGCGCGGACGTGTAGCGGCCGATGCCGGTCCGGTGGCCCAGCAGCGGGGTGCCGTCCAGCAGGACGCGCAGGCTTCTAGCCATGTGCGCCGCCGCGGAGCTTCTTCAACACCCGGCCGGTCGCGCGCTTGGCCAATTCGGTCGGTCCTCCCTGGTCGAGGTACTCGCGGACGAGCTTGACGTCGCGCCGGACCTTCGCCGTCGCGGTCAACGGCGTGTTGCGGACGAGCGGGGCGTTGCCCGGCAGCCGGTCGGCGGCGGGCCGGGGGTTGCGGCAGAACTCGACCAGCGGCGCGAGCACGGTCTCCCAGGTGAAGCGCTCGCGCACCACGGCGATCCGGTCGCGGCAGCCCGCGGCGAACTCCTCGTCGTACAGCACCTTCTCCAGGGCTCGGGCCAGTTCGTCCGGGTCCTCCGAGCGGACCACGACCCCGAGCCGTTCGCGCTCCACCAGTTCGGCGAACGAGTCGCCGGCCGTGGTGACGATCGGCAGCCCGGACCAGAGGTAGTCCAACACCCTGGTGCGGAAGGCGAA
>DATMCA010000517.1:0-6591 GCA_035559015.1 Umezawaea sp.
CGACCGCGACACCGCGGCCGTGGCACCGGCGCACCACCTCGGCGGTGCGGGCGACGTTCTCGTCGTGCGCGAGCGCGGACCCGTCGAACATCACCGAGCCGAAGCCGAGTTCCACGGCCTCGCGGATCAGGTCCTCCGACGTGGCGTGGTCGAGGTGCACGGCCACGGGCGAGGACGCGGCGGCGGCGATGGCGAGCGCGGCCCGGCCGATCGGGGCGAGCGAACCGTGGTAGCGGACGGCGTTCTCGCTGATCTGGAGCACCACGGGTGCTCCCGTCTCGTCGGCGGCGGACGCGATGGCCTCCGCGTGCTCGATCTGGATCACGTTGAACGCGGCGGTGGGCGCGGGCCCGCCGAGCATCTCCCGGAGCGGAACCAATGGCATCTTCTAGTCCTCGGTGACTCGTCGCGGCAGAACGGACGCCTTGCGGCTCTCGTAGAAGTCCTGGTCGAAGTCCCCGGCGAGCGGGGAGCGCACGGCGGCGGCCGACAGCGCGACCGCGTTCGCCAGCCGTTCCGGCCACGCCAGGTGCCAGCACGCGACCAGTGCGGCCACGGCGGCGTCCCCGGCGCCCGTCGGGTTGCCGACGATCCGCTCGGGCGGCATCGCGGTCCAGACGCCGTCGCGGGTGTAGGCGGTCATCCCGGCCGGGCCGTCGGACACCAGCGCGGCCTCCGCGCCGAGCGACAAGGGGCTCAGCCCGGTGGCCGCCAGGAGTTCCCGCCGGTTGGGCGTGATCACCGCCGGTCCGGCCGCGGCACCGGCCGCCAGCGGTGGGCCGTCGGCGTCCAGCAGCACCGGGACGTCGGCGGCTCGGACGAGGGTGGCGTAGGCGTCCGGCGGCACTCCTCCGGGCAGCGAACCGGACAGCACCACGAGGTCGACCCCGGCGAGCAGCGCGCGGTAGTGCTCGACGAACCCGGTCCACTCCGCCGCCGTCACGCTCGGCCCCGGTTCGGCGAACATCGTCGCCTCACCGGACCGCTCGACGACCGCCACGGTGCGCCGGGTCTCCCCCTGGATCGGGAACATCGCCTCGGGGACGCCCGCCTCGGCGAGTTCCGCCCTCAGCAGCGCGCCGGAGTGGCCACCGGCCAGCCCGGTCGCGACGACCGCCACGTCCAGTCGCCGCAGGACCCTGGCGACGTTGACGCCCTTGCCGCCCGCCCGGACGGCGGGTTCGCCCACGCGGTGGGTGGCGCCCGCGGCGAGCCGGTCGACCGGGTAGGTCACGTCGAGGGCCGCGTTGAGCGTGACCGTGAGCGCGCGCACGGCGATCAGGCGGTGCTGCGCAGGATGACCGACCGGGTCAGGTGGCGCGGGGTGTCGGGGTTGAGCCCCTTGCCCAGCGCGACCTCCACGGCCAGCCGGTGGACGGAGACCAGTTCGGCCAGCGGGTCGCGGTCCCGCGCGATCCACAGGCCGCCGGTGTCGCCGACCTGCTGTTCGAGGCCTTCGGGAGGCGTGCCCAGCACCCACACCGCCGAGCGGGGGTCGGTGATGGCGATGGGGCCGTGCCGGTACTCCGCGGCCGGGTAGGACTCGGTCCAGCTCAGGGACGCCTCGCGCATCTTCAGCGCGGCTTCCGCGGCGAGCCCGGTGGTCCAGCCGCCGCCGAGGAACGTGAACTGCTCCCGCTGGGCCACCCCGGCCGGCAGCGGTTCGGTCAGCGCCAGTTCGGCGTCGGCGATGGCGCGGTCGAGGTTCTCGCCGAGGTGGGCGCGCAGCAGCGCGACCGCCGTCGTGGCGAACCGCGTCTGGACGACGGACCGCTCGTCGGCGAAGTCGAGCACGACGACCTCGCCCGCCAGGACCACCACCGGGGTGTCCGGGTCGGCCACCACCGCCGTCGTGGGCATGTCGGGCGCTTCCGTCCGCAGCCGGTCGAGCAGCTCCAGGACCTCGGTGGTCGTGCCCGACCTGGTGAGCGCCACGACGCGGTCGTAGGCCCGGCCCGCGGGCATCTCCGAGGCGGCGAAGGCATCGGTCTCGCCGTGGCCCGCGTCCTCGCGCAGCCGGGCGTAGGCCTGCGCCATGAACAACGACGTGCCGCAGCCGATCACGGCGACGCGCTCGCCGCGCTGGGGCAGCGCCGCCGCGGTCGCGGGCTCGGCGGCCATCTCGACCGCACGGCGCCAGCACTCCGGCTGGGTCGCGATCTCGCTCGTGGTGTGGAGCTGTCCGGGCTGAGGCTGTGCGCGCATGAAAGCTTTGTAGCACGATCGCTCATAACCAAGCAATCATCCTGAGCGTTTGACGGGTACGACTCGTTTTCCCTGGTCAAGGACACGCCGACGGCCGGGAGGGGCGCTGCCCGTCCCGGCCCCGTCCGACGCGGCTACTTGATGCCCACGGACGCCACGGACCGCACGAAGAACCGCTGCCCCACGAAGAAGACGACCAGCACGGGCAGCTGGCTGAGCACCGTGCCCGCCATGAGCTTCGGCCAGTTCGTCGTGTGGGCGCCCTGGAAGCTCTGGAGTCCGATCTGGACGGTCATGCTCCCGGGGCTCTGGATGGCGATCAGCGGCCAGAGGAAGTCGTTCCACGTCTGGAGGAACGTGAGCACGGCGAGCGTGGCCAGGGTCGGGCGCATCAGCGGGAGCAGCACCTGCACCAGGATCCGCAGCCGCCCGGCGCCGTCGATCCGCGCGGCCTCTTCCAGCTCCCTGGGCACGGTCATGAAGAACTGCCGCATCAGGAACACGCCGAACGCCGTGGCGAGGTTCGGCGCGATCAGCGCGCCGAGCGTGTCGGTGAGCCCCACCGCGCGGACCATGATCAGCAGCGGCAGCATGACGATCTGGAACGGCACCATGAGCGTCGCGAGGATCGCCAGGAAGGCGACCTTGCTGCCGAGGAACCGGATGCGCGCGAACGCGTAGCCCGCCAGCGAGCAGAGCACCAGGTTGCCGACGACGCAGACGACCGATACCACGGAACTGTTGTAGAGCCACGATCCCAACGGGGCGTCGCGCAGCGCGGCGGCGTAGTTGCCCCACTCCAGCCCGCTGGGCAGACCGGGCGGGAAGCGCCGCGACTCCGCCTGCGTGGAGAACGACACCAGCACCATCCACACCAGCGGCGCGACCATCACGAGCGACAGCGGCAGCAGGAGCAGGTGCAGCGCGCTGGGTCGGCGGAGCCGGAGGGCGGTCATCGGACCTCGAAGTGGGACGTTCGGCGGTTGAACCGCAACTGGACGACGGTGAACACCAGGATCACCAGGAACACCACGCACCCGATGGCCGCGGCATAGCCGCCGTCGAAGCTGACGAAGGCCTCGTTGTACAGGTGGTAGACGAGCAGCGTGGTCGCGCGCAGCGGCCCGCCCTTGGTGGTGACGTACACCGCGTCGAACAGCTGGAGGCCGTTGATCGTGAGCCACACCAGCAGGAACCCGGACGCCGGGGCGACCTGCGGCAGCTCCACGTGCCAGAACGACTGGACCCGGCCGCACCCGTCGAGCGCGGAGGCCTCCATCAGGTCCTTGGGGACGTTCTGCAGCGCGGCCAGGAAGATGATCACCGCGAAGCCGAGCCAGCCCCACACGGTCATGGCGACCACCGCGTACAGCGCCTGGCCGGGGTCCTGGAAGAAGCCCTGCTTCGGCAGGCCGACCCCGGACAGCAGCGCGTTGACGAGGCCGAACTGGGGGTTGGCCAGCCAGCTGAAGATGATCCCGGTGGCGACCGTCGAGGTCACCAGCGGCACGAACACGGCCATCCGGTAGAGGGTGATGCCGCGGACCTTCTGGTTGAGCAGCACCGCGATCGGCAGCGCGAGCGCCATCGTGAGCGGCACGAACAGCGCCGCGTAGAGCAGGGTCCGGCGCGCGGCGTCCCAGAACAGCGGGTCGTCCACCAGCTTCGCGTAGTTCTCGCCGCCCGCGAACGTGCCGGGCGAGGTGAGGTCCGTGTGCTGGAACGACAGCACGAACGACCACACCACGGGCACGAGGCCGAACAACCCGATCAGCACCACCGCGGGGGCGGCGAATCCCCACCCGGCCAGGTGGTCGGCCGTGCGAGTGGGGGTGCGCGGACGCTGCCGGTCCCGCACCGGCGCGGGCGGCGCCGGTGCGAGCACGGCGGTCACGAGCCGGCCAGGATCTGGTCGACCTCCGCGCGGGCGGCGGCGACGGCGTCGGCGGGTTGCGCCTGCCCCAGCAGCACCGACTGGACGGCGGTGCCGAGCGCCTGCGAGATCTTCGGGTACTCCGGGGTGTTGGGCCGGGCCTTCGACACGTTCTTCGCGAGGTTGTCGACGAACACCTTGTTGCCGGGGAACTTCTCCACGAACTTCGGGTAGTCGGGCAGGGTCAGCTCGGACTGGCGGATGGGCAGGTGGCCGGTCTCGATCGCGAACTCCAGGTGGATCTGGGGCGACAGCAGCCACTTCAGGAACGGCCAGGCGTCGGCCTTCCCCTTCTCGCCGAACACCACGAACGTGTCGGGCCCGGCGATCGTGGCGTGGGTGACCTTGCCCGGCAGGAACTGCACGCCGTAGGAGACGTCCTCGTTGATCGCGCCCAGGTCCCACGGCCCGGTCCAGAGCATCCCGATCCGGCCGGAGTTGAACAGGTTGACGTACTGCTGGTCGCCGGTGTCGAGGTAGACGGACCTGTCCTCGACCGCCATGTCGTGCAGCAGCTGCATGGCCTGCTTGCCCGCGTCCGAGTCGAACGCGGCCTTCTTCCCGTCGGGCGAGAGCAGGTCACCGCCCGCCTGCCAGAGCAGCGCGAGGTAGCGCCACACCGTGTCCTCGGAGCCGTCGTTGGTGTAGGACCAGCCGTACCGGTTCTCCTCGGGCTTGGCCAGCTTGGTCGCGGCGGACCGGAAGTCCTCCCAGGTCCACGTCTCCGTCGGGTAGGCGATCCCGGCGTCGTCGAAGAGCTTCTTGTTGTACACCAGGGAGAGGTTGTCCACGAGCGCCGGAACGCCGTAGACCTTGCCGTTCACCGTCGAGGCCTCGCGACCGGCGGCGAACAGGTCGTCCCAGGCGAACTCCTTGTCGTCGTGCACGGTCGAGGTCAGGTCCTGGGTCTGCGGCCGTTCGGCGAGACCGGAGAGCGAGGAGCCGAACTCGTAGGCCACGGTCGGCGGGTTGCCGGAGACGAACGACGCCAACGTCTTCTGCAGCGCCCCGTCGTTGCCGCCGTTGAACACCACCTCGACCTGCCCGTTGGGGTGATCGGCGTTCCAGCGCGCGGCGAACTTCCCCAGCGCCTCGGCCTCGTGGTCGGTGTAGCCGTGCCACACGACCACCTTGTCACCGCCACCACCGCCGCCGGGAGCACCCCCGCAGGCGGTGGTCAGAGCGAGCAGGGCGCACCCGATCAGGGCCGCTCTCCGACTCAGTCCACTCCCCTGTGTCATAGAGGCCTCCCGCAGGTGCTTGGTTTTGGTTGAGGCGAGTCACGCTAGAGCAGAACCGCTCAAAACGGCAAGACAATCGAGGTAAAAGCTCACGTTCGTTCATCCACGATGCTTGAACGATCAAACGCCCATGCCGTCACTGGGGGTGGTCAACCGTGACGGCGTTGTAGTTTAATCGCTCAGAACCCTGCACATTCCGTGAGCGATTAAGGAGCTTGTCACCTCATGACACCCCTGGTCACAGCACTCAGGAACGCGGCACTGGCCTGCGCCGTGGTGGCCCTGTCCACCACGGCCGCACAGGCCCAGCCCTCCGCCGCACAGGTACAACTCCCACCCGTGCCCGCGGTGCTGGACTACCAACTGGGAGCCGCCTACACGCCTCCGTCCGGCGTCACCCTGGTGACGCGCGACAGCACCGCCTCGCCCGCGCCGGGCATCTACAACATCTGCTACATCAACGGTTTCCAGACCCAGCCGGAGGACCGCGACCTCTGGCTCAAGAACCGCAAGGACCTCCTCCTCTCCGACTCGCGGGGCAACCCGATCATCGACCCGGAGTGGCCCGACGAGTTCCTGCTGGACACCTCGACCAGCGCGAAGCGGACCAGGCTCGCGGAGATCACCGGCGCGACGATCCAGCTCTGCGCGCAGAAGGGGTTCAAGGCCGTGGAGATCGACAACCTCGACTCCTACAGCCGGTCGAAGGGCAAGCTGACCGTCGACAACAACCTCGCCTACGCGACCTTGCTGGCCCAGCGCGCCCACGGCCTGAACCTGGCGATCGGGCAGAAGAACTCGGCTGAGGAGAGCCAGCGCGCCCGCAACCAGGTCGGGTTCGACTTCGCGTTCTCCGAGGAGTGCCACGCCTACGAGGAGTGCTCCTCCTACAGCGCCGTCTACGGGACGCACGTGATGGACGTCGAGTACACCGACAACCTCCGCGGCACGTTCGCGGACGTCTGCCGCGACTCCGCCACCCCGGCCACCACCACCCTGCGGGACCGCCAGCTCGTGGGCCCCGGCAACAGCGCCTACCGGTACAACCACTGCTGACGAAGTCAGCCTGGGATCGATAGGAAGCGCGGGTCGTCACCTCACACCGGGGTGGCGACCCGCCCCTATCCCCGCAACTCCTCCACCGCGGCCTCGGCCGCGGCACGGGCGTCCTCGGCTGATTCCAGCCGCTGCTTCGCCTTCTCCAGCGCCCGG
>DATMCA010000518.1:0-10522 GCA_035559015.1 Umezawaea sp.
ACTTGTTGCGGTGGTGGATGCGCGAGCGCGGGTCACGGGCGGCGGCGACCCGGTAGCGCAGCGCGGTGTACGCGGCGCCGAACGCCACCCCACCCGCGGCCAGCCCGAGCCACGGCGCGGGCTGCCACATGTCGTTGAACAGGTCGGTCGACGACGCGATCCACCCCCACGCGCCCATCGCCAGCCCGGTGAATCCGCCAAGGATGCCGCTGGGGTGCACGTAGCGCTCGGTGGTGTCAGACGATCCGTCGACCACCGCCGCGCCGACGCCCATGCCGAGGAACCCGGCGACGCCGGTGCTGATGGCCAGGGTCGGCGTGGACAGGTCGAGGGTGTCCACGCCCAACCCGAGCGCACCCGTCCAGGTGGTGAGGTTCATTGGGTGCCACCACAGCGGGTGCGGCAGACCCGGCCGGGAGGTGGTCTGCCACAGCGGGACCCGGCCGCCGCGCTGAACGCTCGCGCGGGGCAGCGGTACCGGCTCGGGCATCGGGACCGACTCGACGTCGGGCACCAGGTCGTCGTCGTGCTCGTCGTCGGCGGTCACGGTGTCATGGTCACGCACGGCGGGCCTCCTGTCGGTAGTCGATCCGGGTGGTGGGAAGCCCGCCACCCCTCTGGTCGGGGTGGCGGGCGTGGGCCAGTTGGACGAGGACTACTTGTCGGGACGCGTGCTGTGGTCCCAGGCCTCCTTGTTCGCCTCGTCGTCGAGCAGGCGCTCCATTCGGGTGCCGTTGGCGTTCACCCACGCCTCGGTGCCCTCCTGGATCTCCGCGGCCATCCCCTGAATGGCGGGCCCGAAGCTGGCGGTGATCTCGTGGGCGTTGCCGGAGACGGTCAGGAACTCGCTGGCGATCCCGCTGTCGGAGGCGACCCGCTCGGACACGGCCTCCATCAACTCCTGAAGGTCGATGTGCCACTGGTAGACCTCCAGCGCGTGCGGCCCCTCGCCGCCGCCGAGCGGGCCTCCCTCGCGGATGGCCTCGATGAGCGGCCGCAGGTTGGTGGGGATGTTCAAGTCGCTCACGGTGCTCCTCATGGTGCGTGCGACCGCCGGCTCGACGAGCGCGGGCGGGGTGTACGGGGTGACGGGCAGGTAGGGGCGCAGTCCGCCGGTGACGGCTTGCAGCAGGCGCCGCAGCTCGGCGGCCCATCCGACGAACGGCTGCGCGAGCGACCGGCCGGCTGCCGCGCGTACGGCCAGGAGTCGGATCCCGGCGCGCTGCGCGGACTGCATCCACGCTGCGGCGAACACCGATGCCAGCGCGGCCAGGAACAGGCTGCCGTTGCGGCCGGCCCGCCATCCGGCCGCCGTGCCGCGGCCGAGCCGGTCGAGCAGGCGGCCCAGGAACCAGCGCTGCCACCACCGGTCGCCCTTGCGCAGCGGGCGCCCGGCCATGCGCCGCTTGAACATCCTCCACAGCCGCCTGTAGAGCTTGCGCCGCTTGGCGCGGGCGTTGCGCTTGGCGTTCTTGTGGGCGGCCTTCGCCGGGTTGACGGCGCGGCCGAACAGGCCCCGAACGGCGCGGCGGAGCAGACCACCGCGGGGAGTGCGAGAGCCCCCGCCCTTCCCGCTGCGGCCCCTGCCCTTCCCCGAGCCCTTGCCGACGGTCGAGCCGTCCCGCCGCCGGCCGGTCGCTCGTCCCGCGACCCGACCGACGAGACGTCCCGCCGCTCGCGCCGCCCGGCCGAGCCGGGACGGGCTCTTCCGTCCCGTCCCGCTCGACCTCGACGGACGGGACGAGCCGGATGCCCCTCCTGTCCCGGGACGCTTCGAGCCGCCCTTCCCGTGGCCTCCCGACCGGGACGCCGTCGGCCGGGACGAGTGCGCGGCCGTGCGGGACGCGGCGGCACGTCCCGCACGCGCTCCGGCGCCGACCGCAGCGGGACGCTTCCCGCCCGTCGCTCGTCCCGTCCCGGCCGCCGTGTGCCGGGACGCCGACCGCCCGCGTCCTCCCGCGAGCACCGACGCGAGACGTCCCGCCCTCCCGCGTCCCGGGACACGGGAGCCGGGCGTCCCGCCCAGCAGCTTCCTGCGGGACGTCCCGCCTCCCGCTCCCGTTCCGGGACGACGGCCTCCCGCCATCCCGGGACGGGAGGCCTTGGCGCGCATGACGGCACGCGCTCCAACCAGACCGACCGTCCCGGCGCCGATCGCGGCCGCGGTCGCACCGAACGCCACCGTGACCTGCATGAGGCCGACCATGCCGAACGGTGCGGCGGCGATGGCGGTGCTGGTGGCGTGCTGGCCGACGGGTCGAGGTGATGCGGCCCTGGTTGCGGTGCTCATGGCGTTCCTCCAGTGCTCAGGGGGCGGCTGTCGGACTCGGGGTCTCGGGTGTCTCGGCTCGGCCGGACCCGAGACACCTGGGCGCTTACAGGGCGAAAAGTGGGGTTGACCTGCGAGTCAGGCCGAGCCGAGTCGCCGAGACACCCGAGACCCCGAGTCGCCGAGACACCCCCGCGCGGCACGCCGGTGGCGAACCGCGCGGGGAACGAGCGTGCGAGCGTGTCCATCAGCTGGCCTCGACGGCGTGCAGGTCCGCGCGGCCCGAGTTCGGCGAGTCGATGTCGCGCAGCAGGCGAGTCCCGCGGTCGTGCCGCAGGCCCAGCCGCATCTTCAGCAGGTTCGCGGTTGGCAGCGTCCCGGTCGCGTCCCGGTACGCGCGGATGACGTCGCTCGCCTCGGGATCGAGGATCTTGGTACCGCGCGCCTTGAGCGTCTCGACCATCCCTTCCCAGGTCGCTTCGTCCCGGTACGCGGTGGGCGCCTCCGGGACGGCCGGAGCCTCCCGGTCGTCCCGCGTCCCGGAATCCCGGGACGGCGGGACGCTCGTCGGGGCGGGACGCTCGGCGGGACGGGACGGGCTTCCCGGGACGGCGCCCGCCGGGACGGGACGCTCCTCCCGGGACGGGACGGCGGGAAGCGGGACGCGCTCGATCGCGACCTTCGCGGGACGCTCCGGCTTGGCCGGGACGGGACGCGGCTCCGGGACGACAGGGGCGTCCCGGTCGGCGGCCGGGACGACGAGCGCGCGCTCGCGCATCAGCACGACCGTCCCAGCGGTGATGAGGATGTCCGGCGCGAGCGCGAACAGCAGCGCGAGCGGGAGCGCCATGCCCATGCCGAGCATCAGGGTGGTGACCTCGCCGACGCTGAACGCGAACACCACGGCGGCGGCGAGCGGCATCGCATAGGAGCCGAGGTCCTTGAACGACCACCGCAGCGACGCGTGGGCGGCGGACTCGACCGCGAAGATCAGCAGCATCGGGAACGCCGCGGACACGATCAGCTTCGTGACCTCGGGCAGGTGCAGGCCGTGCGCCGTCGGCGCGATGAACGTGGTCACCCCGGCGACGGTGACGGCGTGCCAGTTCGCGCTGAGGTTCATCGCGGTCGAGGCCAGCGCCCCGCCCCACACCGCGGCGCGTGGCCAGCGGCGTGCGGCACGGACATCCGCGGGCAGCTTGTCGGCGGCCAGCTTCATCGGGTCGAGCCTTCCTGGAGCAGGTGGGTGGGCAGAGAGCAGGTGCGAGCGTGCGACAGCTACGGGGTGCCGTCGGGCTGTACGACCAGCGGGCCGGGCGTGAAGCCGCTAGGCCACGGGGCGTTGTCGAGCCACTCGCCGCTGTCGGCGCACCAGGCGCTGGCGTCGGCCCACGCCTCGGGGGTGTCGGGCTGGACGTCGAACGCCTGGTCGTTCTGGTCGCACGACGCCGACGTGTAGGCGCGTTCGCGGGTGTCGGCCGGCACCGGGTCGGTGCCGACGGCGGTGTCGGGGGAGGCGACGACCGAGGCGAGCAGCACGGTGGCGGCCAGGATCGCGGCGGTGCGGCCGCGCATCATCGGGCACCCGCGGTGAGGTACGCGGTGACGACCTGCGCGGCCTGGCCCTCGTAGGTGGCCTTCGACTGCGCGGACATGGCGTCGTAGGTGTAGTTGCTGCTGACGTCAACGAGGACCCGCGCGGCGGCGGCGAGCCTGGCCGGGTCGAGCAGCGCGGCGCCGGTGTTGAGCCACTCGGCGACCCGCATCACCTGCTCGGGGTCGGCGTCCTCGGGGAGGAGGTCGGCGGCGCGGTCGTAGGCGTCCACGCGGGCGGTGATGTCGGCTTTGCTTGCGGTGTCCGTGCCCGGGAGCATGACGGGACCTTCCTGGTTGGAGACGACTTGGTTGGGACCCGGTCGGGGCGGGGGTTCTTCTTGGCGGGAGGTCACCTGCCCCGACCGGGGGCTAGAGGGCGGCAGGCTGCGGGTCGGCGGCGTACGGGTTGAGGCCACGCTCGATCGCGGCCAGCTTCAGCCACTGCTCGGCGATCTCCGCGTTTTCTGTGGCGAAGAGCTTCCTGGCTTCGTATTCGTAGCCGCGGCCGAGGGCGGCCTTGTAGCGCTCCAGGACGGCCTCCTCCCTCCGGGTGATCGCAGCGTGTGCGCTGGTGAACGCGTCCATCGTGGTGTCCTCCAGTTCAGTGGTGGTGTCCTGCTGGTGGGGTCAGGCTTGTGCGACGGGGGCTTCTGCGGCGTGCCCGTCCTGGTCGATCGGGCCGGTGTAGCCGCTGGCGCGGAGATCGAAGAACCGGGTGTCGGCTTCGGTTTCGGGTGAGCCGTCCCAGGTTCGGGTCGTCCTCTCGGTGGTGTCCATCGGGTTCCGCTGCGTGGTCGAAGAGTCGTGGCCTGTACCCGGGCTAGGATTGCAGACCCAGCAGTATGCCTGCAAGTATGGTGCCACAAGTTGACTCGAAGGACGGGCATGACGCAACCAGCCGACGACCTCACAGCGCACCTGCGGGAGCAGATCACCGCAGGTGAACTCGCCCCTGGGGACCGCCTGCCGACGGTCAAGGCTGCCCAAGAACTCTGGAAGGTCGGCGAGTCCGCAGTGCGGACCGCCTACCGCACGCTGGCTGCGGAGGGCCTGGTGCGTGGCTCGCACGGTCGCGGCACGGTGGTGCTCGGTCCAGCGTTGGTCCGGATCGCTCGGCACCGGGCGATGTTCCGCGACCAGTTGGGCTACTACTTCGACCCCGAGGGGCAGAGCCTCCGGTTGGTCGGGAAACCCACCGTGGCCGTACAGCCCGCGTCCCCGGACATCGCTCTGCGCTTGCAGGTTCCGCCAGGTTCGCCGGTAGTGGTGCGGGACCGGGTACTGGGCCAGCCTGGTACCCGACGAACGCGGCCGACGCCGCTGCAGATCGCGACCAGTTACCTGCCGGGCTGGCTCCTGGACGAGCTACCGGTGATCGGCGAGCCAGTGACCGGGCCAGGAGGGATCTACGACCGGATCGAGGAGCATTTCGGGGCCCCGTTGGCTGATCCGCTGGAAGCGCAGGGCGCGGTGAACGCAACTGCGGCAGAGGCGAAGCGGTTGAGTGTGCCCGCTGGCGCAGCATTGGTGCGGATCGCCCGGACGACCACTCTGCAGGACGGGCGTCCAGTCGAGATCAATGACACGAGGATGGACGGCGCCCGGTTCGAGACCGTGATCGTGCTGGCGCGCGACAAGTCCGCACGGTGGCCGCCGGACCCTGCTGTGGAATCGCCACAGGTGAGCGACACTGGCGACAGACCCGAGGAGGACGCGTGACCACGATCCTGCGCACCCTGGGCGGCGTGCCCATCACCATCACCCGCCACGCCGACGAGGCCCGCACGCTGGCGGTGTCGGAATTCCACTACCTCAGCCCAGATATCGGCGGCGTCCACTTCTTCAGCGGCGGCGGCAAGTACGACGCCACCGTCCGGCGCGGGCTGAAGCAGGTGGACGCGGTGCGCGAGTTCGCTGTCGACCGGCTGGACATCGACCGCGACCGGCTGATGGCGGCGTGGCTGGGAGGCTGCAACCGTGGATGACGACCAGCTCATTCCAGAGGCCGGGTCACCGCTCGCCGATGACCTTGAAGAAGGGCTCGCTGAGGCGCGCGCTGGCAACGTGGTGTCGGCTGACGTGATCGGAGGTGACCTTCAGCGGCGGGTTGTCAGCCGGACCTTCACCGCGGACACCGAGCCGCCGTTCGGCGAGCGCATCATCATGATGACGGGCGCTGGCGACTACTTGGTGTGGAACGGTAAGCGTTGGGCGTGGGAGGCCGAGGCTGGTCACCTGATGAACTATGACTGTTGGCCACCTGATGTTGATGGCCCGTTCTTCGAAGTGGTGTCACGCTCGGGCCCGAAACTGTCCCAGGGTCAGCCCATCGACTGAGCGCTAGGGCGCCCACAGGCCTTTGCTGGTGCCACGGGAGAGGCGAGGTGCGCCTGGCATCCCAGGGGCGGGTAGTTCCATCAGCGCGGTGACGACCTCCTCCAGACCACCCTCGCGTGACCACACCAGTTGGGGCGGGTCCCCGATGTCGCTGCGTGCGCCAGCCGCGTCGGAGGTCGACCGCACTCGGATGACGTCCACCCACCCGTCCGGCCAAGCGCGGAACGCCTGCACCTGCACCACGTGACCGTCGGCGGTGAAGGGCGTGAGGAACGTCCACCCGGCGTCGACCAGTTGCAGCAGGCGCTTTACTTCGGGGAATGCGGCTACCGCAGCGGCTTCGGCGTCGTTCATGCCCGGACCGTAAGAATGCGGGACGCCCTTCGGGTACCACGCAGTGTGTGACTGCCCGGTCGGGGGAATGCGCTACGCCGTCGTAACGCCGAGCCGTCGGGCCAGCCCGCGCAGCGTCGAGTTCCCGTCGCGCCGCACCAGTTCGGCCGCCACCTGCCGAGGCAACGTCTGGTACTTGATCCAGGCCGGTGCCATAGCTTCCGCCGTGAGTAGCGCGTCCCGAGCCTGCTGGACGTGCCCGAGGTGGGCGTGCGCGTACGCGGTGTCGGTGAGGTGCCGTGCCCGCGCGGCCAGCGGCAGGCCCGCGTCGTGCGGCATTGACCGGGCGGCCTCGATCGCTGCGGCGTAGTCCTCGGTCACCACCGCGACGTCCACGGTCTGCATGACCACCTGGGACACACCGAACGGAGACTCGTAGTCGTTGCGGTCGACACCGTTCCGGTCGGCCACACTGCGCGCCTCGGCCAGCAGGTCCCGTGCTGCGGTGACCATGCCGTCGCGACCGGACGCGGTGGCCGCCGACAGCAGCAGCGTCCCGTGCACGGACAGCCGCTGGGGGCTCACCAACCCGGACGGCTCAACTGCGACGGCCGCACGAAGCGCGACCCCCGCGGCCTCGTCGTAGCGGCCCTGAACGAGCAGTTGCCACGACACCGACCCCCGCAGCGTCGCGTCCAGCAGCTCGTCCTGCCCGTGCTTCGCCGCGTCGAGCGCCTGGCGGATCGCGAGCCACGCGGACTCCTGCTGCCCGAGGTGCACCAGACTGCAGGCGGCAAGCCAATAGCCGCGGGCGAGCAGCTCTTGTGCGCGGACCTTGTCGTCAGCGGGGGCGGCGTGCGCGGTGGCGCGCAGCTGCGCGAGCGCGGTCGGCAGGAGGCCGCTGAGCTTCTCGTACCGGCCTGACCAGTACAGGCCCCACCCGTAGTCGACGAGCCGCTGCGCTTCGCCGAGTTCGACCGGCTGGCCGTCGTGGACGACCTCGTCGAGGAGGTCGTCCACCGGCGTGAGGGCGCGGCGGATGGCCATCACGCCAGCGGCTGGGTTGCCGGGCATCGTGGTGGTTTTGCCGAGCAGCACGCCGGTGTCGGTGTCGAGCGCGCGGGCGAGCCTGTGAAGGCTGCCCACGGAGGCGGTGTGCCGCTGCTCCTGTTCGAGCGCCCGCACTAGGGAGAGGGAGACGCCTGCGGCGTCCGCGAGTTCCCGCTGGGTCATGGTGTTGCCGCGCAGCCGCTTTATGCGTGCGCCAAGGGTCGAGTCGTCCACGAGGGCCGCCCATCTTCGCCGAGATCGCTCTTCGCCGACGCCCCCGGTCCGTCGACCGGGGGCTGCATCATCGGCGAAGATGATGGGTTCCAGCGTACGCGGTGCGGTGTGGCCGGCTACGGTTGTCTCCGGAGCGACTGCCCCCCGGCGCTCCGGCCTCAAGGTGCCCCCGACTCCCCTCGGGGGCATCGCCATGTCACAGGTGCCTCGGGTCGCGCGATTCCACACGAGACGTTCCGCGTTCCACGATCTACTGTGGAACGCGGAACGCCGCCGCCGCACCGCCGCCTTGTGAGGTCCCCGTGAACGACCCATGCATTCACCCGGTCTGCCAGCCCAGACCCGCTCCCCGCCCGGCCGCCGAGGGCACCCGGATCTGCCAGCCTCACACCACCCAATTCCTCGACCACTGCACCGCCCTCCCCGACCTCTGGTCCGGGTTCGCCCACGACGACGCCCTGCTCCCCGTCAAAGGCGGTAGCGGCGGACGCGCGGCACCGGGGATCGCACTGTCCGCGCCGATCAACTTGACCGTGCTCGCCATGCGCGACGTCCGGACGTCGTGGTCCGAGCCCGGAGACCTGCTCAATCCGATGCGGGCACTCGGGGAGATCGCCGCGCGGATCCTGCTCGACGCCACAGGCCGAGAGCGGGGCGTGGGCACGTTCAGCGTCTACGAGTCGTGCGAGATCCTCGGCCGCTCGAAGCTCACCTTCTGGGCCCTCGCCCAGGACTGGGCCGGGCTGATGTGCTGGACCGTCGGCCTGGTCCACCAGCAGTTGGCCGGGCTCTCGGGGGAGCACCGGCCACGGCCGGTCGGTTCGTGCCCGGAGTGCACGGGCCGGATGTGGCCGATCCCGACCGGGGCACGGTGCGGGACGTGCAGCCACACCGTGGGCGGGTTCGAACTGCTGGGGAAGACGGCATGAGCGACGACATCAACGACGCCGTACGGCGCAGGCTGATGGCGGACGCCATGCGGCAGTTCGCGGACCTGACGATCCAGACGCCGGACAGCCTGCTGGGCCAGGTGCCTCCGCCTTCTCCTGTCGATCCTGTCGCGATGCTCAGGGAGGTGGACCGGCTGATCGACCGGCTCCCGATCGTGGTGTGTTCGGCCGAGGACGAGCAACGCGTCCGGGCGTCGATCCCGTGGAACGCCCCGATGCGCGTGCAAGTCGACAACGTCTTCGCCAAGCCCGGCACGGCCTACGTGATCAACCCGGAGGGCCTGCCGTGGATCACCTAACGACCACTGAGAAGACGCCGATCGAGGACTGGGTGCGTGCCCAGATCAACGCGCACGCCGCTGATGCGGCCACGCGGCTCTACAACCGACGTCGAGAGATGCTGGCCCAGTGCGAGGCCTACGAGAAGCTGCTCAGGCCGCACAACATCGTCTACGACGAGGAGTTCGGCTTCTACTGCAACGGCTGCGGCATAGGCATCGAACGCCCGCGCGCCAGGGACGACCTTGACCGCTGTGAGGTGTGGCGTGGCGTCGCTCTGGCCTTCCAGCACCGTCCCGGCTACCGCGAGGAGTGGCGACCGTGACCGCGTTGGAGCGGTTGCGCCGCGTCGGGATGCTGGTCCTCATCGGGGTGATCACGGGCCGTGTAGGCGTCTCGGCCGCGATCGAGTTCGAGGAGGCAGCCGAGTACGCCGCCGCGATCGGTCTCAGCCGGGCGGAGTTCGAGCAGGTGTTCACGGTGACCGCGAAGCACCACGAGCGGTCGCCCAGGGCCGCGCTCTGGATGGACCTCCGCTCGCGTCTGCGCTGCCGCGCTGGCGGACTGGAGTGGAGGCCATGAGCCCCTACGTCCCGGCCGCGCTGGCAGTGCTGCTGCTCCACCAGGAGGCGACCCGCACGGGCGACGCCCGGCTGCGGATCAAGGCGGCGACCCTCTACCAGTGGGTACGGCGACGCCACATCGTCTACGACCGGGCGCGCGGCGGCTTCGACGTGGCGTCGATCGTGGAGTACGTGACAAACCGCCCCGCGAGGGGTCAGCGCGGGCCCCGTGTTGACCACCGTTCGGACGAGGTGTCAGAATCCCGCGCAGTACCACCCGTCTGCCACGACCCCGCAGCGTCGTGACTGGAGCCCCCGGAGACCCATTGGGTCCGGGGGCTTCCTCGTTCCCGGAGCCTGGCGGTATCCCGGGGACGTGCCCGGCAGGGGAAGCTGGTCCTCTGCCGGGCCCCCTAACTCGATACGACCTGCGGAAACGTCGCACTCCTACCGGTCGGTAACGCCACGACCACCCTGGCCGGGCGGCACGTGCCGCCTTGCGCGCGCACACGAGGCGGCGGGAGGTGTGCCGTGGCTGACGACGCCGACGCCGAGGTCACCCGCGCGATCCTCGCTGACATCCGGGCCGCGTCGGCTGGCGCGCCGGACATGTCGATCCGGAAGATCGCGTCGCGGTTCGCCGTGTCGACCCGCAAGGTCCGGACGATCGCTCGGGACCACGACCTGAGCGACGCGTGGTCCCAGCGGGCCGAGCACACCGCGGCGGCGACGCAGGCGCGGGTAGCGGAGATGCGGTCGCGGCGGTTCGACCTCGCTGACCGGCTACTGGAGGAGACCGAGGAGCTGCTGGACAAGGTCCACGCCCCTCACCTGGCGTTCAGCTTCGGCGGCAAGGACAACACCTATAACGAGCACAAGCTCGAACAGCCGCCGTCCAGCGACATCCGCAA
>DATMCA010000519.1:0-2473 GCA_035559015.1 Umezawaea sp.
GGTCCTGCACGACAACGGGGTCGGCTCGCATGTGCGGTGGAACGTCACGGTCGCAGTGGCGGGCAGGCCCGGCGTCAACCGAGCAACGGCGACGACTCCGGTGTCACCTATACCGGTCTCGCCGATCGAGGACCGGGCAGCGCTGTGGCCGCGGGCCGGACTCCGCCCGCCGGTCTCGCCGATCGAGGACCAGGGCCGGGCAGTGACCGCAGGCCGGAACCTGGCCCGTCGGTTCATCAACGCCGACCGGCCGGTGCCGTCGGGTGGTCGTCCACAGTGGACCACCACCCGACGGTGCCCCCCGCCCGCCACCGGTCCGGTACCACCGGGGCGGGTCGTCGTCGGAGTTCGCCCTAGCTCCTGGCCGGGTGCGCGGGTGGCGCCACCCCCCGGAGCGTCGTCCGCGCACGGCGTGGAGCCGGGCGTTCCGACCGCTGGCCGAGCCACCGCGACAGGCCTTCGGCGGTGTCCTGCCGCGGTGGCTCGTGGTGTCCACGGTAGGCGGGCGCGAATCGCCCATCACGGACTTTCGGGCACCTCCGAAAACGGGTGGTGGCGCCGGTCCCGTCGATTGGCGGAAACGCGGTGATGAGCGGTCCCGATTTCGCTATTCTCCCTGGCAAGACGCCTCCGGGGGGAGACGACCTCGATCCGCGGTGAACGGGGGGATCCGTTGCTCCGAATCCACTTCTCCACCGAAGACCTCGGCAGGATCAGGATCGCCGAGTCGCCCGACCCGTTGTGGGAGGTGGTGCTCAGCCTGCACCAGTGGCAGCACCGCAGCCCGGACCCCGACCTCGTCGGTTGGCAGCGGCACGCGCACCGGGTCGTGCGGTCGTCCGACCAGTTCACCCTGATCGCGAGGCTGATCTCACTCGTCCCGCCGCACGGCTACACCCCGGACTTCCTCACGCCGACGGGGTCCGCCACGCTGGAGCAGGGCTTGGACGCCGTGCTCCGCACGCCGGGGCGCCGCGTGCGCGGGGACCTGAAGGCGCTGGCCGAGGGGGTCCGGTTGCCGCTGTGGGTCCGGGACCTGGCGGAGGGCGGTTCCCAGCAGCTCGCGGCCGTCGTCGCGGCGGTGCGCCGGTACTACGAGCTGGTGGTCGGTCCGCACCTCGCGGACGTCGGATCACCCGTGGCGGCGCACGACGCGCGGGTCAGGACGGTGGCCCCGCACGAGGCGGACGAGGTGCTGGCCCGGCTGGCACCCGGTCTCCAGTGGCGGGAACCGGTCCTGCAGACGCCCTACCCGCAGGACCAGGACCTGTACCTGAAGGGGCGGGGACTGCTCCTGGTGCCGTCGCACTTCTGCCGCCGCACCCCGGTGACGCTGGCGGACCCGGCCCTCGACCCGGTCCTGGTGTACCCGACCCTCACCGTCGACCGCGAGCCGTCACCCGACCTGGTCGCACTGCTGGGGCGGACGCGCGCGGGTGTGATGCAGGTGCTCACGACCCCGCGTTCGACCAGCGAGATCGGTCGGGCGCTGAACGTGTCGATCGCCAGCGCGAGCGAGCACGCCACGACCCTGCGCAACGCGGGTCTGGTCGCCAGCACCCGTCGCGGGAACGCGGTGCTCCACGTCCTCACCTCGAAGGGGCACCTTCTCCTGGGCACCACGTGATCCGGCCGTCCACGGTGGACGGCCGGATCACCTGCTCACTCCCGTGCCGTCACGGTGTCCAGCGCGGCCAGGCGCACGTCCGGGTCCTCGTGCCGGCGCAGCGCGCGCAGCAGCTCCCGCCAGTGCTCGGGCCACCCGGTGTCGGGCCCGGCGACGGACGTGATCGCCAGCGCGAGCCCGGCCGCGCCCGGCCCCCCGACCGCCAGCGCCTCGGCGATCTCCCGGACGCGTTCGCGCGGCAGCAGGCGCACGGCGGCGTCCACCTGCCCGGCCAGTTCGGCCCGCGCGCGCTCGGCGAGCACCGGCCGGTCGGCCAACCGGGCGACCTCGTGCAGCTGGGCCAGCGGGTCGTCGTCCCACGGCACCGCGGCGACCGCGAGCGCGACGGCCGACCCCCGGTGCTCCGGCACCCCCGAGAGGTCCTCCGACAGCGCCTTCGCCGCCTCCCTCATCACGGGTGACCGCCGGCCGTCGACCACCATCCGCGCCACGGCACCGATCCGCTGCCGGGCGGGCAGGTCCCGGTCCGCCTCCGCGTCGAACGGGTCCCCGGCCGCCAGCAGCCGCGCCACCGTCGTCCGCACCGGCTCGACGTCGCCCGCGACACCGGACACCTCCAGCAGCGCGGTCGCCGAGGACAGCCACGTCGCGGTGTTCCCGACGTCGGAGGCGAGGTCCACCAGCAGCGGCGTGAAGTCCGCGTCCCACGTCGCCCACAGCGGCAGCGTCGCGTGCCTCAGCACGACCGGGTCCTGGGCGGGGACCGCGACGACCCGGCGGACGACGGCCGCGTAGCGGGACCGGTGCCGCGGGGCCACGGTGAGCGGCGACCGGTCGAGCACCGTC
>DATMCA010000520.1:0-2016 GCA_035559015.1 Umezawaea sp.
GATCTCGGCCATGGCGTGCTGGGTGACCTGGGTCAGCCCGCGGGCACCCCAGGCAAAGACCACCAACCCGACCACCAGGCCGACGCCGCTGCCGCGCAGCCCGTGGATGTTGTCTTGTACCTGGTCGCCGATGATCGGGAAGTCGGCCACCGCCGAGCCGAGCAGGCGCTGCTGGAAGCCGGAGTCGCGGCCGAGCAGGAACCCAAACACGGTCACCACGACCAGCAGCAGAGGAAACAACGCGAAGAACGCATTGTAGGCGATCACCGTGGTCAGCGCGCCGCCATGGTCGTCACGGAACTTCCGCATGACCGCGAAGGGGAAGCGCAGCCACCGGGAACGCTGCTGCACGCGGTCAAACGACCGCAGCACGGAACCTGTCAACGATTCTGAGACGCCAAGCCGAGTTGTTTACTGAGTCGCCTCCTGTGTCGACTCGGGCGGATTGATCCACACAGCGGTGGGCAGGGGTTTGGGTGTGGGCGGTCTGCGCACGAATCGCTCGGGATGGGCGGCGTAGGCGGCGGCCAGCACCTGAGCGCGGGCCTGGTGGAGCTTGTCGGCGTGGCCGTAGTGGACCGCCTCAGGGGTCATCATCGCGATCCCCGAGTGCCGGTGCTCGCGGTTGTACCAGCCGAAGAACTGCTGGCAGAACGCCCGGGCGTCGTGGATGGAGCCGAACCGGTCGGGAAAGCCCGGCCGATACTTCAACGTCTTGAACTGCGCCTCGGAGTACGGGTTGTCATTGGAGACGTGCGGGCGGGAGTGGGTCTTGGTCACCCCAAGGTCGGCCAGCAGGAACGCGACCGGCTTGGAGGTCATCGACGAGCCCCGGTCGGCATGCACGGTCAGGGTGCCCGGGGTGATCTGCTGCTTGGCGGTGGTGGCGGCGAGCAGCCGCTCGGCCAGCGCGGCCTGTTCGGCGTGGGCGACCATCCAGCCGACTACATAGCGGCTGAACACGTCCATGACCACATACAGGTAGTAGTAGGTCCAGGTCGCCGGGCCGAGCAGCTTGGTGATGTCCCAGCTCCACAGCTCGTTGGGCCGGGTCGCCAGCAGCTCTGGCCGGGCATGGCGCGGGTGGGTGAGCTGGTGGCGTCGCTCGCCGGTCTGGCCGGCCTGGGCCAGGATCCGATACATGGTGCGTTCGGAGGCGAGGTAGGTGCCCTCGTCCAGCAGGGTGGCAACCACCTCGGCTGGGGCGGTGTCGCAGAACCGCTCAGCGTCAAGCACCGCCCGCACCGTCTGGCGTTCGGCGTCTGACAGTGCCCGCGGCGGGCGAGCGCGAGGCGGTCGCACCCTCGGTGTCGGCGGCCGTCGGCGCCGGTACAGCGTCGCCCGCGAGATCCCCAGCGCCCGGCAGGCCTGGGTGGCGCCAAGGTCGGGCGCGACCGCGTCGACGGCGGTCACGAGCTCGCGCTCTGCTCGTCGTCGCTGGCCGGGTCGAGCGGGATGCCCAGCAGCTCGGAGACTTTTCCCTGGATCTCGATAATCTTCTCCGCCTGGGCCAGGCGCTTGGCGAGCCGCTCGTTTGCCCGCCGTAGCCGCTCGACCTCGACCCGGGTTGGGTCGGCGGGCTTGGGGCCGCGCTTGCGCGCCAGGGCCGCCAGTGCGCCCGTCTCGCGCTGGCGGCGCCAGTCGACCAGGTGGGAGGAGTACAGCCGCTCGCGGCGCAGCAGGGCGCCGATCTGGCCCGGCTCACTGCAGGCGTCGGCCTCGCGCAGGATGGCGAGCTTGTACTCGGCGCTGAAGCGTCGCCGCTTGGCCTTCTCGGGCACCTCGGGATCGGGTGGGCTGGGCATGCCGCCAGGATCGACCCTGGTCCGGGGTGCCGTCATCGTCACGGTCATGACTTGGGAGTACTCCCTCTCGCCCTCGTCAGTGATTGATGGAGGTGGAGTGTCTCAGCTCATGCTGGCAGGGAGGGCCCAGCCAAGCTCCGGACGGCGTCCAAGTCTGCGAAGAAGGTCAAGGACACAAACTCGGCCTCCTCACCGACGGTCCGTCGCAGCA
>DATMCA010000521.1:0-5677 GCA_035559015.1 Umezawaea sp.
GTAGAGGAGGGCCACCTCCTCCGCCGGCAGCCCTCGCGGCAGGCGGTCGCGCAGCCTGCCCACCGCCCAGCCGTGGATGGGCGGTTTGACGAAGTTGTGCAGGACTTCGGCGTGCGTGACGGAGTCCGGCAGCGCGCCCTCCGGGGTCTGGTGGTCGAACACCACCTGGAGTTGGTCCCACGCGAGGTCGGGAGCGCCGCCTGCCAGCGCGAGCGCGTTGAAGCAGTGGTCCCAGCTCCAGACCTTGTCCATCCAGTGCTTGGACATCAGCACCGCGGGCCTGCCGATGAACCCGGAGGGCTCCACCGTGGCCGACCACAGGACGTAGCAGGCGAGTTCGGCGGCCGGGGTCCGGTCACCGCGCCACGGGGCCACGGCGTCGGCGAACGCGTCGAACGCCCGCTGCGCCGCGTCCGCCACGGCGGCGAACGGCACCCGCGCGGACGGCTGCGACCTGGCGGTGTCCAGTTCCTCCAGCACGGCCTCCCAGCCGCCGCCGTCGTCACCGATCACGACGGCGCGGTCGGCCGTGCCCAGGGCGGTGGAGCCGAGTTCTCGCACGGACCCGGACAAGCCGGTCAGGCGGTAGCGGTGTCCGGTTTCGTAGGAGGTGAAGACGAAGGACGAGGTCACCGGGTCGTGGAAGGCGTACGTGCCGGTGAACGGCGTCAGCGTGGCGTCCGCGGCGGCGACGCGCAGACCCAGCCCGTGCCCGGACAGCCGCAGCGAGGACGGCGACTCGAACGCCGCCGCGATCCGCCCCCGCCCCTGCGACCAGGTCAGCACCGCCGGGCGAGCTGCCACCCCAACGGGGACGCGGGTTCCGCCGAGCACCGGAACCAGTCGCAGCACCGCGTGCATCCCGTGCCGGTGCGACACGAGGTGCAGGTCGTCGACGTAGGTGGCCTGCGCCACGACCGGGGAGATGCCGAACCACGAGCCGCGATGGCTGAACGGGATCTCTCGCACGGAGAAGTCGTCCACGGGCTTCCCTTCGATCAGTCCTTGACCGCGCCCGCGGTGATGCCCGCGGCGACGAACCGCTGGGCCAGCACGAGCAGGACGGCGGTGGGCACGGAGGCGACCACGGCGGTGGCCATGATCGCGTTCCACTCCTGGTTGTTGTTGCCGATGTAGCGGTAGATGCCGAGGGTCAGCGGCTTGAGCGCGCCCCCGCTGTCCAGCGTCGCGGCGAACACGAAGTCCGACCACGACCACAGGAAGGCGAACAGCGCGGCGGTGACGACCCCGTTGCGCGCGGCGGGCAGCACGATCGACCAGAAGACGCGCAGCGGGCCCGCGCCGTCGATCCGCGCCGCCTGCACCAGGTCGTCGGGCACCGAGGCCATGAACGCGGTGAGGATCAGCACCGCGAACGGGACGGAGATCGTGGAGTCGGCGAGGATCAAGCCCCACACGGTGTTCGTGGTCCCGAGACCGACGTAGACGCGGTAGAACCCCAACGCCATGATGATGCCGGGGATCATCTGCGCGACGAGCAGCGCGAACTCCAGCGGACGGCGACCGCGCGGGCGCAGCTTCGCCAGGGAGTACGCGGCGGGCGCGGCGATGGCCAGCGTCAGCACGACGGTGCCCGAGGCCACCAGCGAGCTGGTCGCGAAGTACGGCAGCTGCTCGCCGAGCACGCGGGAGTAGCCGTCGAACGTCGGTGCCGTCGGGAACAGGTCCGGTGGCGAGCGGCGCATCCGCTCCGGCCGGGTGAGCGAGACGTTGACCATCCAGTAGACCGGGAACAGCGTCACGGCGGTGAACAGCACGCCCACGGCGGTGCGCCACGCGGGCCGCCGCGTCACGCCGGCTCCTGGTGCCGCTGCGACCGGACGTAGACCAGGCCGCCGACCACGGCGAGCAGGATCAGCACGTTGCCCACGGCGGCGCTCGGCCCGAAGCGCGGCAGCATGGAACCGAAGCCGAGTTCGTAGGACCAGGTGGCCAGCGTGGTGGACGAACCGCTCGGCCCGCCGCGGGTCATGATCCAGATGATGTCGAACACCTTCAGCGTGTAGACCAGGCCCAGTAGCAGCGTCACCGCGGACACCGGGCGCAGGATCGGGAACGTGACGTGGCGGAACACCTGCCACCCGCTCGCACCGTCCAGCGAGGCCGCCTCGTACACCTCGTTCGGGATGTTCTTCAGGCCGCTGTGGAGCAGGACGAGGTTGAACGGGACGCCGATCCAGATGTTGGCGATGATCACCGACACCAGCGACCAGTCCGGCGAGGTCAGCCAGTCCACGCGTCCGGCCCCGAGGAACCCCAGGACGGCGTTGACGACACCGGCCTCGCTGTTGAGCATCCACGCCCACGTGGACGCCGAGACGATCAGCGGCAGCAGCCACGGCACCAGGAACAACGCGCGCAACGTGGCCGAGAAGGCGAAGTCCCTGGCGAAGAACACCGCCAGCGCCAACCCGAGGGTGTACTGGAAGACCAGCGACACCACCGTGAACAGGACCGTGTTGAGCAGGGCGGTACCGAACGCGGGATCCGCGAACACGGTGGCGAAGTTGCCGAACCCCACCAGCCCGGCACCGCCGTGGACGAACGACCGGACGGTGTAGTCGCGGATGCTCAGGTCGATGTTGGTCGCCAGCGGGTAGGCGTAGCACAGCAGCAGGTAGGCGAGCAGCGGCAGCAGGAACGCCCAGGCGACCAGCTGCCCCCGCGCCCGCGTCACTTCGCCGAGGACGCTGCGGTCTGAGCCGCCGCCAGCGCGTCCTCCGACGACTTCGAGCCGGTGAGCACCGCCTGGACCGCCGTCCACAGCGGCTGGGAGATCCGGGGGTACTTCGTGCCGAGACCGTCGCCCGTGCGGCCCTTGGCGGCCTGCACGGCGTCCACCCACACCTTGAGGTCCGGTTGCGCGGCGACCTGCCTCTCCCGCACCGACGGCACGGCCGAGACGTAGGTCAACGCCGTGTCGGTGGCGAGCAGGTTGTCCGATCCGATCAGGCAGTTGGCGATCTTCGCCGCCGTCTTCTCCGCGTTCTGGTCGCGCTGCGCGGGCACCGTGACGAACTCACCGCCGGTCGGTGCCGGGGCGACACCGCCCGTGCGGGCCGGGATGGCCAGGACACCGTACTCGAAGCCGGTCTTCTCGGCGTTCCGCAACTGCCACGTGCCGTTCTCGGTGAACGCGAACTCGCCCGCGGCGAACTCCTGCCAGCTGGTCGTCTGCGTGTTGCCGATGACGGAGTTCGGCGCGTAGCCCTTGTCCAGCCACGACTTCCAGAGGTCGAGCGCCGCCGCGGCCTCGGGCGAGGAGAGCTCGGTCAGCCGCGCGCCCGCGCCCCAGAACCACGGCAGGAACTGGAAGCTGCCCTCCTCCGTGCCGATGGCGGAGAACGTGATGCCCTTCTTGCCCGAGGCGACGACCTTGGCCAACGCCGCGTCCAGCGACGCCCAGTCGGTGATGGCCGACGGGTCCACGCCCGCGGCCGAGAGCACCGTCTTGTTGTAGTACAGCGCCAGCGTGTTCGCCCCGATCGGCACACCGTAGGTCTGCCCGTCCACCTGCCCCGCGGCCACCAGGTTGGGCGACGCCTGCGCCGCGTCCAGACCGGTGTCCTTGTTGGACTTCACCACACCGGCCTCGACCATCGTCGACACCACGGGGTTGTCGACGACCAGCACGTTGGGCGCGGTGCCCTGCTGGGCGGCCAGCAGCACCTTGTTCGTCAGGTCGGTCGTGTCGTACGCCTGCCGCTCGACCTCGACGGCCGCCTCGGTGCCGCACTTCTCGATCATCGCGGCCCACTCCGACCCCTTGTCGAACTGCGGGTAGGGGTCCCAGAGCGAGAACGTGCCGGTGCCGGTGGGCTGCTGGGCGGAGCAGCCTGCCGCGGCCAGTACCGCGACCACGACCGTGGTGATGCGGCGGGTGATCGGTGAGCGCTTCATCGCGTCAGCCCCTCAAGGTGGCATTCCTCGAACCGGTTCGACATGGCAACGCTGGGTCAACATAGCGGCGCGTCAACGGCGGAGCAACCACGCAGGTGGCCTATTCTGGCCACACTGTCGAACCGGTTGGACGGAGACCGCGTGAACATCGGGGAGATCGCCAGACGGGCCGGCGTGTCGCGGAGCACGGTGTCCTACGCGCTGAGCGGGAAGCGGCCGGTCTCGGCGGCGACGGCCCGCAGGATCAACGACGTCGTCGGCGAACTGGGCTACCGCCCCAACGCCACCGCCCGCGCGCTCGCGGAAGGCCGGACCCGGACGCTGGGGCTGGTCATCCCGCCCGCGAGCAGGCGCCTGACCACCGCGCAGCTCGGGTTCGTCGCGGCGGTGGTCGAGGCCGCCTCCAGCCTCGACCTCGACGTCCTGCTCTCCCCCGGCGGCAGCGACCACGACCGGTCGTTCGAGCGGATCGTCACCGGCCGCCGGGTGGACGGGGTGATCCTGACCGAGATCCTGCTCCAGGACGCGCGGGTGGCTCGCCTGGCGGCCACCGGCCTGCCGTTCGTGACGATCGGGCACGTCGACCAGCCGGGGGCGTCGTCGTGGGTGGACGTCGACTACGCGACCCTCGTGCGGCGCTGCGTCCACCACCTGGCCGACCTCGGCCACCGGCACGTGGCCCTGGTCAGCCGGTCCGCCGAACTGGTCGCGGCCGGGTACGGGCCCGCGCTGCGGTCCGCGGCCGGTTTCCAGGCCGCCGTCGAGCAGCGCGGCCTGACCGGGCACGTGCTGTGCTGCGCCGACGAGCCGTCCTCGGGCGCGGAGTGCTTCACGAAGATCCGGGTCCGCCTGCCGGAGGTCACCGCGGTGGTGACCGTCAACGAGGCCGCCCTGCCGGGGTTCCAGCGGGCCCTGCGCCAGGAGGGGTTGGAGGTCCCGCGCGACTTCTCGATCACCGGAGTCCTCGCCGACCGGCTCGCCGAGGACTTCCACCCGCCGCTGACCGCCGCCGACGTGCCCGCCGAGGAGATGGCCCGTCTCGCCGTGGAACTGCTGGTGGCGCACATCGCCGACCCGACCGCGGAACCCCGGCACGTGCTGCTGGAACCCGGCATCTCCCTCCGGTCGAGCACCGGGGCCCGCCTGCGCTGACGCCGTCGGCCGGTCTCGCACCCATGAGCGTGGCCACGGGACCGGCCCCGTTTCGGACTGGCGGGCACAGCCGTCCTCGTTGCCGATCCAGCCGATGTCCACGTTCACAACACAGGGCATAGTGTTCGTTAGGCCGAACGAGCGACTCTCGGCGTTTTGGCTGCTCAGAATCACCAAGTCGAACACACATTCGATGAGGTCAGCGCCTCGGTGACGAAGTGAGCGCTAACGCCGTGGCAGAAACCAGGCATTGCTTCCCGGCTTCGCGCCTGGCTAGGTTGCGGAAAGGCGCCGGTGACCCGCGGACGTGGCGGGGCGAAGCCGGCCGACCGCTCGTCAACGACGACGACGATGGGGATCCTCGTGAGTCGAACATCCGCTTCGCCTTGGCGCACCGGGGTTCTCGCCGTGACCAGGTTCGCGTCACGCACCCCGGCTACGCCGGACGCCACCCGCGAACCGGAGGAGCGACATGTCCGAGCTGAGCCGGCGGCGGCTCGTGAACTCGGCGCGGGTGCCGTGCTGACGCAGGCGGGGTGGACGGCCGCCACCGAACGACCTCCGACTCGTCCTGCCCGACGTGAGCATTCCGTTGACAGCTATC
>DATMCA010000522.1:0-4340 GCA_035559015.1 Umezawaea sp.
CGCCGAACAGCGGGTCGATCGCGAACGCGTCCGCGATGCGCGCCGCCCGGTCGGCGCCGAGCACGGTCATCCCGCCCAGGCCGGGTCCGGCCCCCTGCCCCACCTTCAGCTCGAACGCGAGCCGCCCGTCGTCCAGCAGCGGGCGCACGGACGGGTCGTCGTACACGAGGTTCCACACCTCGGCTTCGGCGTCCTCGGCGCGCTGCTGCACCACGACGCCGCCCCAGCCGTCCGGGGAGGTGTCGGCGTAAGCGCGGACCTGGTCCAGCAGAGCCCCGGCGCGCTCCCCGTCCGGCGCGAGGTCCTCGCCGATCACCACCGGGATGCCGAGCGCCCCGGCCTGCCTGCTCGCCTCCCGGCCGAGGTCGGTGCCCGCGACGCGGGTGGACCCGAGTGCCGACAGGTAGACCGGCATCGTGGACCGGAACCCGCCGATGATCGTGGTGAGGTCGACGTCGCCGTGCCGCGGCTCCCTGGCCAGGTCGATCAGCTTCTCCAGGCGCTGCGGCATGAACACCGGCGGCACGAGCCGCATGGTGTCGAGCTCGTCGGTGTGCACGCCCGCGGTGGCGCCGAACAGCTCGCGCCCGTACTGCTCGACCGGCGGGAACGCGCACGCGGCGCCGTCCCGTGCCCGCGCGCGGACGTGGTCCTCGGGGAAGCCCTGCGCCATCAGCCCGCTCACGCCGCCACCGCGGTCTCGGGTCGCGTCGCCGGCGGGGCGGGGCGCCCCCGTCGGGACGGAGGCGGGGCGGCGGTCGGCAGGGTCATCTGCGCGGTCCTCTCCAGCTGGGGTCGCCTTCGTGGGCGAGCGATGCCGAAGTCTCTCCGCCGAGGACCGTCGAGGACATGGGGGCGACACCCCCACATTCCCCGCTGACCTGGGACGGGACCCGTGGCCGGTGGTGCGGTGGAAATCTGGGGGCTAAGCCCCCATGTCGAACGCGGACGCAGGTGACACCGTCGTGGGCGTGACCCCGCCACCCGCCGCGCAGCAGCCCACCAGCTGGTGGGCGGGTGGGCTCCGCCTCGCCGAGCGGCCGCTCGCGACGAGCGGTCGGAGCAGCGCGCGGCTGGCTCGGTGGCGGTCGGCGCACGACAGCGCCGCCTGGTTCGCCCAGCGCCTGGCCGACGCCGGACTGGACGAGCGCTCGCTGGACGCGCTGCTGGCCGAACCGGCCCAAGAACTGGCCGCCCGCACCGGACGGCCGGAGTGGGCCGCGTTCGTGGAACGCGCCACCACGAACGCGGCCCGCACCTCCTTCTCGGGCGGCACCTGGGACGAGGCGTTCGCCCACGTCCTGCGACCGCTGGTCGACGAGGTGTGCCACGACCCGAGGCTGGACGACGCCTTCGCCGAGCACCTGGTGGGCAGGCTGGCCCGGATCGCGGCCCGCACCCTGGTGCTGGAGCTGAACCTGGCCCGCCAGCGCGGCGACCTGGTCGGCGCGACCCCGGCGGACCGGTTCACCCACTTCGTGAACCACCTCGACCTGGCGGGGCTGCTGCGCCGCTACCCGGTGCTGGCCCGGCTGCTCGCGCTGAGCTCGCTGCACAGCGCGGCGGCGCACGTCGAGATGCTCGACCGGTTCGCCGTCGACCGCGGGCGGATCGTGGCCGACCTGCTCGACGGCGTCGACCCCGGCGCGATCATCGCGGTGGAGACCGGCCAGGGCGACTCGCACGGCCGCGGCCGCACGGTGTGCACGCTGCGGTTCGCCGACGGGTCGCGGCTGGTCTACAAGCCCCGCACGATCGACCTGCACGTGCGCTTCAACGAGATGCTGGGCTGGCTGGACGGCCACACCCGCCTCGGCCTCCGCCGGGTCCGGGTGGTGCGCGGCGAGGGCTACGGCTGGGTCGAGTTCGTCGAGCACGAGGAGTGCTCCGAGGTCAGCGGGATCGGCCGGTTCTACCACCGGCTCGGCGCCCTGCTCGCGCTCGTCTACACCGTCGACGGCACGGACATGCACTACGAGAACCTGATCGCGTGCGGTGACCAGCCGGTGCTGATCGACATCGAGACCCTGTTCCACCCGACGCTGCTGACGGCCGCGCCTAGCACCGACCCGGCGGCGAACGCGCTGGCCGGTTCGGTGACCAGGACCGCGCTGCTGCCGCAGATGCTGCTCGGCGACCACGGCGTGTTCGACCTGTCCGGGCTCGGCGGCGACCGCGACCGCACCTACCCGTCCACGTCGGTCGACTGGATCGACCCGGCCACCGACACCATGCGGCTGGTCCGGCGGGCCGCGCCCGCCGTCGGCGCGCACAACCGGCCCCGCCTCGGCGGCGAGGAGGCCGAGCCCGCCGACTACCAGACCGCGCTGCTGGCCGGGTTCCGCGTCGGCCACGACACGATCTGCGCCCACCGCGCGGAACTGCTGGACCTGGTGCGGCGCTGCGCCGACGTGCCGGTGCGGTTCGTCGCGCGCGCCACCCGCGTCTACGCGAACGCGCTGGACGAGACGACGCACCCGCAGGTGGCCCGCGACGCGCTCGACCGCGACCTGGCGCTGGACCTGCTGTGGACCGAGGCCCGCGAGGACGCCCTGCTGCGCGCGCTGGTCCCGCACGAGCTGGCCGACCTGTGGGCGGGCGACGTGCCGCTGTTCACCGTCCGGCCCGGCAGCCGGGACGTCTGGACGTCGACCGGCGAGCGGATCCCCGACCTGCTGCCGATCTCCGGCCTGGAAGCCGCGTGCCGCAAGGTCGAGCGGATGGACGAGGTGGACCGGCACGACCAGCAGTGGCTGATCGCCGCGTCGCTCGCCAGCCGCTCGGGCACGGTCGTGCACCGCGGCGTCGACCTCGTGCCGGGCCGGGTCACGGCCGGTGTGCCGGACCCGCAGCGGCTGCTGGCCGCGGCCTGCGGCATCGCCGACGAGATCCTGGCGCACGCCACCGTCGAGGGGAACCGGGTCAACTGGCTCGGCCTGGAACTGGTGGACGACCGGCACTGGACCGTCATGCCGATGGGCGCCGGGTTGTCCAACGGCTACACCGGTGTCGCCCTGTTCCTGGCCCAGCTCGGCGCCCTGACCGGCGCCGAGCGGTACACCGAGTTCGCCCGCGACGCCCTGCGGCCGATCCCCCAGCTGCTCGACGCGCTGGCCTCCGACCCGGAGCTGCCGCCCGCCGTCGGCGGCGGTGCCTTCCACGGCCTGGGCGGCATCAGCTACGCCCTCGCCCGGCTCTCCACGATCCTGCCCGACGACCCCGACCTGCCCCGCTGGCTGGCGTTGTCCGTCGACCTCGCCGCCGACCTGGAGGACGAGTCCTCGTCCCTCGTCGAGGGCACGGCGGGCGGTCTCGCCTCGATGATCGCCGTGCACACCGAGACCGGACTCCCCCAGGCGGGACGGTTGGCGCACCGCTTCGCCGACCGGCTCGCCGAACGGGCCGCCACCGGTGACGGGTTCGCCCGCGGCGCGGCCGGGGTCGGCTGGGCGCTGCTGCGCCACGCCGCCACCACCGGCGACGTCCGGCACGCGGTGTCCGGCCGGGCCGCGCTGCGCGCCGACCGGAGCCTGCGCCAGCGGCTGCTGCCCATCGGCGAGGCGGACCACGGCTGGTGCGCGGGCCTGTCCGGCGCGGTGCTCGCCCACGTCGACCACCCGGAACAGCCGCTGGACGCGTACACGCTGCACCTCGACCGGTGCATCAACGCGCTCGCGGTGCACGAACCCCTGCGGGACCTCAGCCTGTGCCACGGCGAGCTCGGTGTCGTGGAGGCGCTGGCGGTGCTCGCGGAACGCGGCCACGAACGGGCCGCCGCGGCGCGGACCCGGCGGGCCGGACTCGTGCTCGGCGCGCTCGACCAGTACGGGGCGCGCTGCGGAACGCCCGGCGGAGTCCCTTCCGCCGGTCTGCTCACCGGGCTTTCCGGTATCGGCTACGGATTGCTCCGGCTCGGGTTCGCGGAGCACGTACCTTCGGTGCTCCTGCTCCAACCACGGTAGAAACCACACCCCCTCAAGGAGAGCATTCCGATGAACAACGCCATGAACACCGAGGTCCCGGCGATCGACGACGAGTTCGACGCCGAGTCCAACCCCGCCGGGGAGATGGCGCTGTCCAACATGACCAGGGTCGGCCTGCGCACCAGGGTGCTGTCCGGGCTCACCCTGACCGCGGGCATGGCGGTTCTCGCGTACGGCGCCAGCACGTTCACCACGGTGAGCGCCCCCGGCAACATGATGTGACCCCACCCCCGGCCGGACTGCCTGCCCCCTGGGGGTGCAGGCAGTCCGGCGCACCCCATTCGGCATTCGAATAGCGGAACCGGCGCACGCCGCGGGCTCGCTAAGGTCGGCCTCATGCAGACCCGCGCGCCGGTT